>NZ_JAHLQZ010000117.1:0-12859 GCF_018919505.1 Citrobacter sp. S55_ASV_140 | reverse complement strand
GGCGAAAACCGAGCAAACTCAGCCAGCTGCTCCGGCTCAGCCGACCAGCGATATCCCACACTAAGTATTCTGTACCGAGGTGGTGGAATTGGTAGACACGCTACCTTGAGGTGGTAGTGCCCTAACGGGCTTGTGGGTTCGAGTCCCATCCTCGGTACCAAATTCCAGAAAAAAGACGCTGCAAAGCGTCTTTTTTTTCGTCTGTTACTCGTGGCTGTCTGTAGGTCGGATAAGGCGTTTACGCCGCCATCCGACATTATTGCAACGCCTGATGGCGCTACGTTTATCAGGCCTACAGACACCTTATATTCCGCGCATAAAAAAGGCCGCTTTCGCGGCCTTAAAATGATGAATGCTTACTTCGCTTTGTTTTCCAGATTCTCAACCTGCGGCAGGCCGGTCGTTGAAGAGGCGGTCAACAGACCGGCTTTCGCGTAGCCGAACAGCTTCTCGCGGGTATCGGTGATATCCAGATTACGCATAGTCAGCTGGCCGATACGATCGTCAGGTGAGAATACTGACTCGCCTTTCTCCATGGTCAGACGTTCTGGCTTGTAAGTCAGATTATCAGAGACGGTATTGAGGATGGAGTAGTCGTTGCCGCGGCGCAGCTCCAGCGTCACTTCGCCGGTAATCTGGCTGGCGACCCAACGCTGCAGACCATCACGCAGCATCAACGCCTGCGAGTCGAACCAGCGGCCCTGGTACAGTAGTTTGCCCAACTGACGGCCATGAGAGTGATATTGCTCAATGGTGTCTTCGTTATGGATACCGGTCAGCAGACGCTCGTAAGCGATGTGCAGCAGCGCCATCCCCGGGGCTTCATAGATACCACGGCTCTTAGCTTCAATAATACGGTTTTCAATCTGATCGCTCATGCCGAGACCGTGACGACCGCCGATGCGGTTGGCTTCCAGCATCATCTCAACGTCGTCGCTGAAGGTTTTACCGTTTAGCGCTACAGGATGACCCTGTTCAAAGCGTACGGTCACTTCTTCTGCCGGGATCTTCACGCTCTCATCCCAGAACTTCACGCCCATAATCGGGTTGACGATTTTGACGCTGGAATTCAGGAATTCCAGGTCTTTCGCTTCGTGGGTCGCGCCGAGCATATTGGAGTCAGTGGAGTACGCTTTCTCGACAGACATTTTGTAGTCGAAACCGCAGGCGATCATAAATTCGGACATCTCATGGCGACCACCCAGTTCATCGATAAAATCGGTATCCAGCCATGGTTTGTAAATCTGCAGTTCCGCGTTGGTCAACAGGCCGTAACGATAGAAACGTTCAATATCGTTGCCTTTATAGGTGCTGCCGTCACCCCAGATATTCACGCCATCTTCTTTCATGGCGGCAACCAGCATGGTGCCGGTGACTGCACGGCCCAGTGGGGTGGTATTAAAATAGGTTAGTCCGCCAGTAGTGTTGTGGAAGGCGCCGCACTGAATGGCTGCGATCCCTTCGGCAACCAGTTGCTTACGGCAATCTACCAGGCGAGCATTCTCAGCACCATATTCCATTGCGCGGCGAGGAATGGCGTCATAGTCATCCTCATCCGGCTGGCCCAAATTCGCAGTATATGCATATGGGACAGCCCCTTTTTGTCGCATCCACAGCAGTGCTGCACTGGTGTCCAGGCCGCCGGAAAAAGCGATACCAATACGTTGACCTACCGGGAGATGCTTGAGAATCGTCGTCATAAAATAAAACCCTGCTTGATAGACTGGTGAAGAGGTCGGCTTATTATACTAAATGCATTTTTATGCAAAATAAATGAGTTTTCATTTAATCATCTTTTCTGGATGACAGGAAGAGTTTAGTGATAATTTCGTTAAATAACGGCGCGGCCGGTACATTTATCTTGATTACCACCCGCTGGTCAGCATTCATTGATTTGCATAGTGGTAACAAGGTTGACATAACACATAGAGTATCAATATACTGTGCGCAGATTTTACGTCCCGTCCTCGGTACCAAATCCCAGCAGTATTTGCATTTTTTACCCAAAACGAGTAAAATTTGCCACGTTTCAGGCGCGGGGTGGAGCAGCCTGGTAGCTCGTCGGGCTCATAACCCGAAGGTCGTCGGTTCAAATCCGGCCCCCGCAACCACTTTCCCTTAGAGTTCTTTTTCAAATATACTGTGAAGACTTAGGCCTTCGTAGCTGGATTTGAAAAAAATTCTTTCGGAAGGTTCTCCGAACCGCAGGTGCGGTTATAGGGTTCAGTTATCTAAAGCCCCGATTTATCGGGGTTTTTTGTTATCTGACTACAGAATAACTGGGCTTTAGGCCCTTTTTTTATGTCTTGGGGGTGGGCTTGTCCACATTAGAGCAAAAATTAACAGAGATGATTACAGCCCCGGTTGAAGCCCTGGGCTACGAACTGGTCGGCATCGAATTTATTCGCGGTCGCACATCCACACTGCGCATCTATATTGATAGTGAAGATGGCATCAATGTTGATGATTGTGCTGATGTGAGCCATCAGGTAAGCGCCGTGATGGATGTCGAAGACCCAATCACCGTTGCCTATAACCTGGAAGTTTCCTCGCCGGGTCTCGACCGTCCTCTGTTCACTGCTGAACACTACGTGCGTTTCCTGGGGGAAGAAGTCACGCTGGTTCTTCGTATGGCGGTTCAAAATCGTCGTAAATGGCAGGGCGTTATCAAAGCGGTGGACGGTGAGATGATCACGGTCACAGTCGAAGGTAAAGATGAAGTGTTCGCGCTGAGTAATATCCAGAAGGCGAACCTGGTTCCCCACTTTTAACAGTCTGGATTGAGGTGAAAAGCCCGCGATGAACAAAGAAATTTTGGCTGTTGTTGAAGCCGTATCCAACGAAAAAGCGCTGCCACGCGAGAAAATTTTTGAAGCGCTGGAAAGTGCGCTGGCTACAGCAACAAAGAAAAAATATGAGCAAGAGATCGACGTCCGCGTAGAAATTGATCGTAAAAGCGGTGATTTCGATACCTTCCGTCGTTGGGTAATCGTAGAAGAAGTTACCCAGCCAACCAAAGAAATTACGCTGGAAGCGGCACGCTTCGAAGACGAAAGCCTGAACGTGGGCGACTATGTTGAAGATCAGATTGAATCTGTCACCTTTGACCGTATCACCACCCAGACTGCGAAACAGGTTATCGTACAGAAAGTACGTGAAGCTGAACGCGCAATGGTTGTTGATCAATTCCGCGAACACGAAGGCGAAATCGTTACGGGTGTGGTGAAAAAAGTTAACCGTGACAACATTTCCCTGGATCTGGGCAGCAATGCTGAAGCCGTGATCCTGCGTGAAGACATGCTGCCGCGCGAAAACTTCCGTCCAGGCGACCGTATTCGCGGTGTTCTGTACTCTGTGCGCCCGGAAGCGCGCGGTGCGCAACTGTTCGTCACCCGCTCCAAACCGGAAATGCTGGTTGAGCTGTTCCGCATTGAAGTGCCAGAAATTGGCGAAGAAGTGATTGAAATTAAAGCGGCTGCTCGCGATCCGGGCTCTCGTGCGAAAATCGCCGTTAAGACCAACGATAAGCGTATTGATCCGGTCGGCGCGTGTGTGGGTATGCGCGGTGCGCGCGTTCAGGCGGTCTCTACCGAACTGGGCGGCGAGCGTATCGATATCGTCCTGTGGGATGATAACCCGGCGCAGTTCGTGATTAACGCAATGGCGCCAGCAGATGTCGCTTCTATCGTGGTGGATGAAGACAAACACACCATGGATATCGCGGTTGAAGCCGGTAACCTGGCTCAGGCGATTGGACGTAACGGTCAGAACGTCCGCCTGGCTTCACAACTGAGCGGTTGGGAACTCAACGTAATGACCGTTGATGACCTGCAGGCGAAGCATCAGGCTGAAGCACATGCTGCCATCGATACCTTCACCAAATATCTCGATATCGATGAAGATTTCGCGACAGTTCTGGTGGAAGAAGGTTTTGCGACGCTGGAAGAACTGGCCTACGTGCCAATGAAAGAACTGCTGGAAATTGACGGCCTTGATGAACCGACCGTTGAAGCGCTGCGCGAGCGTGCTAAAAACGCACTGACCACTCTGGCACTGGCCCAGGAAGAAAGCCTCGGTGATAACAAACCGGCTGACGATCTGCTGAATCTGGAAGGATTGGATCGCGATATGGCCTTCAAACTGGCTGCCCGTGGTGTTTGTACGCTGGAAGATCTCGCCGAACAGGGCATTGATGATCTGGCTGATATCGAAGGGTTGACCGACGAAAAAGCCGGTGAGCTGATTATGGCTGCCCGTAATATTTGCTGGTTCGGTGACGAAGCGTAATAAACTGTAGCAGGAAGGAACAGTATGACAGATGTAACCGTAAAAACGCTGGCTGCAGAGATACAGACCTCCGTGGATCGCCTGGTACAGCAATTTGCTGATGCAGGTATCCGGAAGTCTGCTGATGACTCTGTGTCCGCACAAGAGAAACAAACCTTACTGGCGCATCTGAACCGTGAGAACGGCTCAGCGCCGGATAAGTTGACATTGCAGCGTAAAACGCGCAGTACTCTCAATATTCCAGGTACCGGTGGGAAAAGCAAATCGGTACAAATCGAAGTCCGCAAGACACGCACCTTTGTGAAACGCGATCCGCAAGAGGCTGAACGCCTGGCCGCGGAAGAGCAGGCGCAGCGTGAAGCGGAAGAGCAAGCCCGTCGTGAGGCAGAAGAAGCTGCCAAACGCGAGGCGCAACAAAAAGCCGAACGTGAGGCCGCAGAACAAGCTAAGCGTGAAGCCGCTGATAAAGCGAAACGTGAAGCTGCGGAAAAAGACAAAGTGAGCAATCAACAGACCGACGATATGACTAAAACCGCCCAGGCCGAAAAAGCCCGCCGTGAAAATGAAGCCGCAGAACTGAAACGTAAAGCGGAAGAAGAAGCACGTCGCAAGCTTGAAGAAGAAGCTCGCCGCGTAGCGGAAGAAGCTCGCCGTATGGCGGAAGAAAACGAGAAAAATGGTGTGGATAACGCTGAACCTGTTGAAGATACCAGCGATTATCACGTCACGACTTCTCAGCACGCTCGCCAGGCAGAAGACGAAAACGATCGTGAAGTTGAAGGCGGCCGTGGTCGTACTCGCAGCGCGAAAGCCGCGCGTCCGGCGAAGAAAGGCAACAAACACGCTGAATCGAAAGCCGACCGTGAAGAAGCGCGCGCCGCAGTTCGTGGTGGTAAAGGCGGTAAACAGCGTAAAGGTTCCGCTCTGCAGCAGGGCTTCCAGAAGCCAGCTCAGGCCGTTAACCGTGACGTTGTGATCGGCGAAACCATCACCGTTGGCGAACTGGCTAACAAGATGGCGGTTAAAGGCTCTCAGGTCATCAAAGCGATGATGAAACTGGGCGCAATGGCGACCATCAACCAGGTCATCGACCAGGAAACCGCACAACTGGTTGCCGAAGAGATGGGCCACAAAGTTATCCTGCGTCGTGAAAACGAGCTGGAAGAAGCAGTAATGAGCGACCGTGACACCGGCGCTGCGGCTGAACCGCGCGCACCGGTTGTAACCATCATGGGTCACGTTGACCACGGTAAAACCTCCCTGCTGGACTACATTCGTTCTACGAAAGTCGCTTCTGGCGAAGCGGGCGGCATTACTCAGCACATCGGTGCGTACCACGTTGAAACTGACAACGGTATGATCACCTTCCTGGATACCCCGGGTCACGCCGCGTTTACCTCCATGCGTGCTCGTGGTGCTCAGGCAACGGATATCGTGGTTCTGGTTGTTGCAGCAGACGACGGCGTGATGCCGCAGACCATCGAAGCTATCCAGCACGCGAAAGCGGCAGGTGTGCCGGTGGTGGTTGCAGTCAACAAAATCGATAAGCCAGAAGCGGATCCGGATCGCGTTAAAAACGAACTGTCCCAGTACGGCATCATGCCGGAAGAGTGGGGCGGCGAGAGCCAGTTCGTCCACGTTTCTGCGAAAGCCGGTACCGGTATCGACGAACTGCTGGATGCGATCCTGCTGCAGGCCGAAGTTCTGGAGCTGAAAGCTGTTCGTAAAGGTATGGCGAGCGGCGCGGTAATCGAATCCTTCCTGGATAAAGGTCGTGGTCCGGTTGCTACCGTCCTGGTACGTGAAGGTACGCTGCATAAAGGCGACATCGTACTGTGTGGCTTCGAATACGGCCGCGTGCGTGCGATGCGTAACGAACTGGGTCAGGAAGTTCTGGAAGCAGGTCCGTCCATTCCGGTGGAAATCCTCGGTCTGTCCGGCGTTCCGGCTGCCGGTGACGAAGTGACCGTGGTGCGTGACGAGAAGAAAGCCCGTGAAGTTGCACTGTATCGTCAGGGCAAATTCCGTGAAGTTAAACTGGCTCGTCAGCAGAAATCTAAACTTGAGAACATGTTCGCCAACATGACCGATGGCGAAGTTCACGAAGTGAACGTCGTACTGAAAGCTGACGTACAGGGTTCTGTAGAAGCGATCTCCGACTCCTTACTGAAACTGTCTACCGACGAAGTGAAAGTGAAGATCATCGGTTCCGGCGTAGGTGGTATCACTGAAACCGACGCGACCCTGGCTGCGGCGTCCAACGCGATTCTGGTTGGCTTCAACGTCCGTGCTGATGCTTCTGCGCGTAAAGTGATCGAATCTGAAAGTCTGGATCTGCGTTACTACTCCGTCATCTATCATCTGATCGACGAAGTGAAAGCGGCGATGAGCGGTATGCTGTCTCCGGAACTGAAACAGCAGATCATTGGTCTGGCTGAAGTGCGCGATGTGTTTAAATCACCGAAATTTGGTGCGATCGCGGGCTGTATGGTTACCGAAGGTACTATCAAGCGTCACAACCCAATCCGCGTCCTGCGCGACAACGTGGTTATCTATGAAGGCGAGCTGGAATCCCTGCGCCGCTTCAAAGATGACGTTAACGAAGTCCGTAACGGTATGGAATGTGGTATCGGCGTTAAGAACTACAACGACGTTCGCGTTGGCGATATGATCGAAGTGTTCGAGATCATCGAGATCAAACGTACCATCGCATAATCTTCGTCGTCTTTTGGACCGCAACGGCGTTGGCTGCGCTCGCTCACCCCGGTCACATAGTTATCTATGCTCCCGGGGATTTACGAGCTTGCCGCCTTGTTGCAATCCAAAATCCTTAGAAGATGATTAGGCGTAGGCCGGGTAAGCGAAGCGCCACCCGGCAAGAAATTTAAAAAGGGGCTTATGGCCTCTTTTTTGTCATTATTCTGGAGAATGTATTATGGCGAAAGAATTTGGTCGCCCGCAGCGTGTGGCGCAGGAGATGCAGAAAGAAATCGCACTCATCTTGCAACGCGAAATCAAAGATCCGCGCGTAGGCATGATGACTACCGTATCTGGTGTTGAGATGTCCCGTGACCTGGCGTATGCCAAAGTATTCGTGACTTTCCTTAACGACCAGGACGAAGCGGCTGTGAAAAACGGCATTAAGGCCCTGCAGGAAGCCTCTGGTTTTATCCGCTCCCTGCTGGGGAAAGCGATGCGTCTGCGTATCGTGCCTGAACTGACCTTCTTCTACGACAACTCGTTGGTTGAAGGGATGCGTATGTCTAACCTGGTGACCAGCGTGGTGAAACATGACGATGAACGTCGTGTGAACCCAGCGGACGACAGCAAGGAGGACTAATGAGTCGTCCTCGTCGTCGTGGTCGCGACATTCACGGTGTCCTGCTGCTGGATAAGCCGCAGGGCATGTCCAGCAATGACGTACTGCAAAAAGTAAAGCGCATCTACAATGCCAACCGTGCGGGTCATACCGGCGCGCTGGATCCGCTGGCGACGGGCATGCTGCCTATCTGCCTCGGCGAAGCGACGAAGTTTTCACAGTATTTGCTGGATTCTGACAAACGCTATCGCGTAGTAGCCCGCCTGGGGCAACGTACTGACACCTCCGATGCTGACGGGCAAATCGTGCAGGAACGTCCGGTAACCTTCAGCGCAGAGCAACTTGCGAGCGCACTGGAGACTTTCCGCGGCGATATCGAGCAGATTCCGTCAATGTATTCGGCGCTGAAGTATCAGGGTAAAAAGCTGTACGAATATGCGCGTCAGGGCATTGAAGTGCCGCGTGAAGCGCGCCCGATTACCGTCTATGAGCTGCTGTTTATTCGCCATGAAGGTAACGAGCTGGAGCTGGAAGTTCACTGCTCCAAAGGCACCTATATTCGCACTATTATCGACGATCTGGGCGAGAAGCTCGGCTGTGGTGCGCACGTAACGTACCTGCGTCGTCTGACGGTCAGCAAGTATCCGGTGGATCGTATGGTGACGCTGGAACACTTGCGCGAGCTGGTTGAACAGGCTGAGCAGCAGAACATTCCGGCCGCTCAGTTGCTTGATCCCTTGCTGATGCCAATGGACAGTCCAGCATCGGACTATCCTGTTGTTAATTTGCCTTTAACATCGTCGGTTTACTTTAAAAATGGTAACCCGGTACGTACGACAGGTGTCCCGCTGGAAGGCCTGGTGCGTGTGACGGAAGGCGATGACGGCAAATTTATCGGCATGGGGGAGATCGACGATGAAGGTCGTGTCGCCCCCCGTCGCCTGGTGGTTGAGTATCCTGCATAGCGCTCTCTGTCTTGCGATAAAAGGGCGCTGCGAGTAGAATACTGCCGCTTAACGTCGCGTGAATTGTTTAACAATCTGCGTGGCGTATACACAAAATCATTCGAGCTGCATCAAGGCGGCAAGTCTGAGAATCCTCAGGAGCTTACTTAGGCAAGTGACTGAGGTGAGCGGACGCAGCCAACGCAGAGTCAGTTTGAAGGATAAAGTGTATACACTGGGATAGCTGAATTAGAGATCGGCATCCTTTCATTCTTAACACTTTGGAGTTTTAAAATGTCTCTAAGTACTGAAGCTACCGCTAAAATCGTTTCTGAGTTTGGTCGTGATGCAAACGACACCGGTTCTACCGATGTTCAGGTTGCTCTGTTGACTGCACAGATTAACCACCTGCAGGGCCACTTTGCAGAGCACAAAAAAGATCACCACAGCCGTCGTGGTCTGCTGCGCATGGTTTCTCAGCGTCGTAAACTGCTCGACTACCTGAAACGTAAAGATGTTGCACGCTACACCGCGCTGATCGAGCGTCTGGGTCTGCGTCGCTAATTCTTTCGAGTTTCAGAAAGAGGGGGCCTTCATGGCCCCTTTTTTCCAGCAGATGGCAGCAATTCGCTGGAAACTAATGTATTGTTGCTATGAATGATCTTCCGTTGCAGAGGTTCGCGCGGCTAATGAGAGGCTTTACTCATGCGTATGGGTTAGGGTTGTCATTAGTCGCGAGGGTGCGCAGAAGATCGGGTATTAACGATGGCGCAAAAATGTGCCGTCAAAAAATAGAGAAAGGATATTATTTTGCTTAATCCGATCGTTCGTAAATTCCAGTACGGTCAGCATACCGTTACGCTGGAAACCGGCATGATGGCGCGTCAGGCGACTGCCGCTGTTATGGTTAGCATGGATGACACTGCGGTATTCGTTACCGTTGTCGGCCAGAAAAAAGCGAAACCAGGCCAGGACTTTTTCCCACTGACCGTTAACTATCAGGAGCGTACCTACGCTGCTGGCCGTATCCCGGGTAGCTTCTTCCGTCGTGAAGGCCGTCCGAGCGAAGGTGAAACCCTGATCGCGCGTCTGATTGACCGCCCGGTTCGCCCGCTGTTCCCGGAAGGGTTCGTTAACGAAGTTCAGGTTATCGCGACCGTTGTGTCCGTTAACCCGCAGGTTAACCCGGATATCGTGGCAATGATTGGCGCATCCGCTGCGCTGACGCTGTCTGGCATCCCATTCAACGGCCCGATCGGTGCTGCGCGTGTTGGTTATATCAATGACCAGTACGTACTGAACCCGACTCAGGACGAACTGAAAGAAAGCAAGCTGGATCTGGTTGTTGCCGGTACCGAAGGTGCCGTACTGATGGTTGAATCCGAAGCTGAACTGCTGAGCGAAGACCAGATGCTGGGCGCTGTAGTATTCGGTCACGAACAGCAGCAGGTTGTTATTCAGGCGATCAATGAGCTGGCGAAAGAAGCCGGCAAACCGCGTTGGGACTGGCAGCCAGAAGCCGTCAACGAAGCACTGAACGCGCGCGTTGCCGCACTGGCAGAAGCTCGCCTGAGCGATGCTTACCGTATCACCGACAAACAAGAGCGTTACGCTCAGGTTGACGTGATCAAATCTGAAACCATCGCTCAGCTTACGGCAGAAGATGAAACCCTGGACGCCAACGAACTGGGCGAAATCCTGCATGCCATTGAGAAAAACGTTGTTCGTAGCCGCGTACTGGCAGGCGAGCCGCGTATCGATGGCCGTGAAAAAGACATGATCCGTGGTCTGGACGTGCGTACTGGCGTTCTGCCGCGTACCCACGGCTCCGCGCTGTTCACCCGTGGCGAAACTCAGGCGCTGGTCACTGCGACCCTGGGCACCACCCGTGATGCGCAGAACCTCGACGAACTGATGGGCGAGCGTACTGACAACTTCCTGTTCCACTACAACTTCCCTCCGTACTGCGTAGGTGAAACCGGTATGGTCGGTTCTCCGAAGCGTCGTGAAATTGGTCACGGTCGCCTGGCGAAGCGTGGCGTGCTGGCAGTGATGCCGGAACTGGATAAATTCCCGTACACCGTGCGTGTGGTTTCTGAAATCACCGAATCTAACGGTTCTTCTTCCATGGCTTCCGTATGTGGCGCCTCCCTGGCGCTGATGGACGCAGGCGTGCCGATCAAAGCGGCCGTTGCGGGTATCGCGATGGGTCTGGTGAAAGAAGGCGACAACTATGTTGTTCTGTCTGACATCCTGGGCGACGAAGACCACCTGGGCGATATGGACTTCAAAGTAGCGGGTTCCCGCGACGGTATCTCTGCACTGCAGATGGATATCAAAATTGAAGGTATCACCAAAGAGATCATGCAGGTTGCTCTGAACCAGGCTAAAGGTGCGCGTCTGCACATCCTGGGTGTGATGGAACAGGCGATTAACGCGCCGCGTGGCGATATCTCTGAATTCGCTCCACGTATCCACACCATCAAGATCAGCCCGGACAAGATTAAAGACGTTATCGGTAAAGGCGGTTCTGTTATCCGCGCCCTGACCGAAGAAACTGGCACTACTATCGAAATCGAAGATGACGGTACAGTGAAGATCGCAGCGACCGACGGCGAGAAAGCGAAATATGCTATCCGTCGTATCGAAGAGATCACCGCAGAGATCGAAGTAGGTCGTATCTACACGGGTAAAGTGACCCGTATCGTTGACTTTGGCGCATTCGTTGCCATCGGTGGCGGTAAAGAAGGTCTGGTACACATTTCTCAGATCGCTGACAAGCGCGTTGAGAAAGTGACCGATTACCTGCAGATGGGCCAGGAAGTACCGGTTAAAGTTCTGGAAGTTGATCGCCAGGGCCGTGTACGTCTGAGCATTAAAGAAGCAACTGAGCAGTCTCAGCCTGCAGGCGAACCGGAAGCTCCGGTAAGCCAACAGGGCGAGTAAGGTTGCCATTGCCCTCCGTGAGAACGGAGGGCCTTTAACCCGGCAGGACGCCTTGTTAGCAACCGGGGAACCTGGACGTTCATTCAATCGTTGTCTTCGGGAGTGGGAAATGAAGCCTTTTTTGCGCTGGTGTTTCGTTGCGACAGCACTCACGCTGGCTGGATGTAGTAATTCCGCCTAGCGTAAGAGTGAAGTCCTCGCAGTACCATTGCAACCGACTTTGCAGCAGGAAGTGATTCTGGCACGTATGGAACAAATTCTTGCCAGTCGGGCTTTAACCGATGACGAACGCGCACAGCTTTTATATGAGCGCGGAGTGTTGTATGATAGTCTCGGTCTGAGGGCACTGGCGCGAAATGATTTTTCACAAGCGCTGGCAATCCGACCAGATATGCCTGAAGTATTCAATTACTTAGGTATATATTTAACGCAGGCAGGCAATTTTGATGCTGCCTATGAAGCGTTTGATTCTGTACTTGAGCTTGATCCAACTTACAACTACGCGTACTTAAATCGCGGTATCGCATTGTATTACGGCGGTCGCGACAAGTTAGCGCAAGATGATCTGCTGGCGTTTTATCAAGACGATCCCAATGATCCTTTCCGCAGTCTGTGGCTTTATCTTGCCGAGCAGAAGCTCGATGAGAAGCAGGCTAAAGAAGCGTTAAACCAACGCTTCGAGAAATCGGATAAAGAGCAATGGGGATGGAACATTGTCGAGTTCTACCTGGGCAACATTAGCGAAGCAACGCTGATGGAACGCCTGAAGGCGGACGCAACGGATAACACCTCGCTCGCTGAGCATCTCAGTGAAACCAACTTCTATTTAGGTAAGTACTACCTAAGTCTGGGGGATTTGGACAACGCTACGGCATTGTTCAAACTGGCGGTGGCTAACAACGTTCATAACTTTGTTGAGCACCGATACGCATTGTTGGAATTATCGCTCCTGGGCCAGGACCAAGATGACCTGGCAGAATCGGACCAGCAATAGCTGACGTACACATCAGCCCGTAATCTTTTTTGATTGCCATCACCTTCACGGGTGAGGGCGTTGTTGTTCGTTAATACACCTACTTTGAGCCGGTTCACACTTTTCAATGAAAATTGCAGATCAATTTCATGATGAGTTATGTAGACTGGCCGCCATTAATTTTGAGGCACACGTACTACATGGCTGAATTCGAAACCACTTTTGCAGATCTGGGCCTGAAGGCTCCTATCCTTGAAGCCCTTAACGATCTGGGTTACGAAAAACCATCTCCAATCCAGGCAGAGTGCATTCCGCATCTGCTGGGCGGTCGCGATGTTCTGGGTATGGCCCAGACCGGTAGCGGCAAAACGGCAGCGTTCTCTTTACCGC
>NZ_JAHLQZ010000116.1:0-12879 GCF_018919505.1 Citrobacter sp. S55_ASV_140 | reverse complement strand
GTATGCAACGGTGTTTGCGTCAACGACCAGATCGATGCTCTGGCTGTTAGCAACAGATTTCACAGCTGTCTGGATACGAGTAACCAGTTTGCCACGTTCTTCGTTGGAACGACGCGCACGATCCTGCTCAAAAGCCTGAGCTTTCTGTGAGAAAGTCTGACGCTGAGCCATAACGTCTTTTTCCAGCTTGGTACGATCGCTACCCGCTTTCATTGATTGCAGACGCTGCATTTTAGATTGCAGATCGGATTCCATACGCTGCAGTTCGCTGGCACGGCCTTTGAACTCGTTTTCCAGCGTAGCGGAAACACCTGTCTTCTGTGCAACCTGTTGGAACAGGCTACCCATGTTGACGATTGCAATTTTGTCAGCGGCCTGTGCGGACGTTGCCATCGCTAAACCGAGACCTGCAGCTAATAACCACTTTTTCACAATTAACTCCTTACCATCCCATTTGCACCCGAAGGTACAGTTCTTTGCGTGGCCAGGCGATCCCATGCAAGATCGCCTAAAGTCAGCGCTACACTACCACTACATTCCTTTGCGAAGAACAATTACCAGGTTTTACCAATGTTAAACTGGAACTGTTCCGCTTTGTCTCCATCGTACTTCTTGAACGGTTGGGCGTAGGAGAAAACCAACGGCCCCAATGGGGACATCCATTGTAAAGCGATACCTGCTGACATACGGATATTGCTCGGATCGCTATAGTCCGGTACATCCGACGGCGCAGATGACGGATCCCAGTTCGTATCCCAAACGGTACCCATATCCCAGAAGAACGAGGTACGGACCGAGTTGGCATACTTGTCGCTGATGAACGGCGTCGGGGTAATAAACTCCAGGCTGGCGACAGCCATGGCGTTACCACCTACCGCATCATCAGATTTACAGCCAGCTTCCTGAGTACAGTCTTCGTAATCATTATTATCGTCCCAGCTCGTGTGGGCGCCATTTTTATAAACAGCTTTCGGGCCGATAGTATTCGACTGGAAACCACGCACGGTACTGGAACCACCAGCATAGAAGTTCTCGTAGAACGGCATCTCTTTGCTACCGATACCATCACCATAACCCCACTTGGTACGGCCCAGGACAACCCATTTGTGATCGTCATCAATCGGCACGTAGGTCGCGGTATCCATCGACAATTTGTAGTATTCGTTATCAGAACCCGGAATGGTCACTTTACCATTCAGGTTGACACGTGAACCGTCTGTCGGGAAATAACCACGGTCTAACTTGTTGTACGTCCAACCGTAGTTGAAGGTGAAGTCATCAGCGGCAAAACTGCTGGTATCAGCGGGTTGTCCCATCGACTCAAGATAACGATCCATCGCGATCTGCGGCTGCATGTTGGACAGTTTGTTATGTACATAACCCAGGCCAGCACGCAGCGTATTGTATTCGTTAACCGGGAAGCCGAGCGTTACGTCAGTACCATAACTTTTGTTGGTATAGTCGGACAGGTCTGCATCATCCGCTTCAAAGTCGTTATAGAAGACGCGACCGCCAAGGCTCACACCGTCAACGGTGAAGTACGGGTTGGTGACAGATAGCTCAGTATAGGTCTGGTAGTCGTTTTTAGTGCCGTTAATCCCGACGGAATAACCGGTACCTAACCAGTTATCCTGCTGAACGCCCGCCTGGAAGCTCACGCCGCTCTCGGTACCGTAACCGACGCCGAAGTTAAAGCTACCAGTGTTACGCTCTTTCACCTTATAGACCACATCAACCTGATCCGGACGGCCCGGAACACGCTGAGTATCGGTATCGACGGTTTCAAAGTAACCCAGACGGTTCAGACGTTCTTTACCCTGGTCGACCAGATCGCTGCCCAACCATGCGCCTTCCATCTGACGCATTTCGCGACGCAGAACGGAGTCTTTAGACGTGTCGTTACCTTCAAAGCGAATCTTACGCACATAGAAACGGTTACCCGCATCCACATTTACGCGTAATTTAACGGTTTTGTCGGCATCGTTGATTTCAGGCTGCGACTGTACGCGCGGATAGGCATAGCCATAGCGCCCCAGAAGCTTCTTGATATCATCTTCCATTTTGGTCACTTTGGTGCCGTTATAGAGTTCGCCTGGCTCGATTTTGGTCAGGCTCTCAATTTCGGCGGAGTGTCCGGCCAGGTTACCGCTCACCTCTACCCCAGAAAGCTTGTACTGATCGCCTTCAGTGATGTTAACGGTGATGTAGATACCTTTTTTATCCGGCGTCAGGCTCACCTGGGTAGAATCGATATTAAAGCGAGCATAACCGCGATCCAGATAGTAGCTGCGCAGGGTTTCGAGATCGCCCGCGAGTTTCTGTTTCTGGTATTTACGATCGCCCACTACGTTCCACCACGGCACTTCATCACGCAGTTGGAAGTGAGAGATTAGTTCGTCAGTCGAGAAGGCATGGTTGCCGACGATGTTGATCTGTTGGATCTTCGCCGAAACACCTTCCTGGAAGACCAGTTTGAGGTCAACGCGGTTACGCGGCAACGGCGTTACCACCGCTTTCACACTGGCGCTGTACTTACCGACGCTATAGTAGAAATCTTCCAGGCCTTTTTCGATATCGGCAAGCGTGGTGCGATCCAGAGACTCGCCAACACGTACGCCAGACGCCTCGAGGTTTTGCTTCAGCATGTCGTCTTTCACCGATTTGTTACCGGAGAAAGTGATGCTGGCAATCGTCGGACGTTCTTTTACCTGAACCAGAAGGGTATCACCATCGCGCAGGACGCGGACATCCTCAAAGTTACCGGTGGCGAACAGAGCACGAATGGTATTACTGATGTCTTCATCATTAACCGTGTCGCCTGTGCGCACCGGCATACTGAGGAGAGCCGCACCAACGGCGACTCGCTGTAGGCCTTCGAAATGAATGTCCTTCACTACGAACCCTTCAGCACCGTATACGGTGGCGCTGCTAAACAGCAGCGACGCTATGAGCAACTTTTTCATCGCCATCGTTATTATGCGTTCTTCCTAACACTCTCTTACAACCGAGAGAAATCATTGAAAAGTGCAAGCCCCATTAACAACACCAGCAAGATAGAGCCAATGCGATAACTAAAGTCTTGAACCCGCTCGGATACCGGACCGCCCTTCAGCTTTTCAATCGCCAGGAACAGCAGATGCCCCCCGTCAAGAACGGGCAACGGAAACAGGTTAATTATCCCTAAGTTCACGCTGATAAGCGCAAGGAACATCAGGTAATAAATCACCCCGAACTCCGCTGACATCCCAGCCCCCTGGGCGATAGAAATCGGCCCACTGAGGTTGTTCAGTTTTACATCACCGGTAATCAATTTTCCCAGCATACTGACCGTCAGCTTCATCAACTGCCACGTTTTATCCGAGGCTTCGACGATGGCGCTGAAGGGTCCATACTGGCGTACAGTCTTATACTCATCAGGCAGAGGAATAATTTTAGGCACCACGCCCGCAAAACCTTCTGCCTTCCCGTTAACCTGTTTTGAATCCGGGGTTAACGTTAAAGACAAGGAACTGCCTTGTCTTTCAATATCTAGCGCTAACGGCTTATCCGGATTATCGCGCACCAGCGTCACGAACATCATCCATTGCGTCAGCGGCTGACCATTGACTTTAACGATCCTGTCGCCAGCTTGCAAACCCGCCTTACTTGCAGCCGAGTTAGCCTGCACTTCTGACAGCACCGATTCAATCTGCGGACCGCGTGGGCGAATCCCTAAACTGGCGACGGGATCCTGTTTGTCTGGCTCAAATGCCCAATGGCGCAAATCCAGCGTTTTGTCCTGCCGCTGGTTACTGCCAAACTGCGCCACGCTGAGCGTTGTATGCTCATCGCCAATTTTGGAAACCAACTGCAGTCTCACGGCATCCCAATCAGGGGTTTCGATACCATCAACCGCTTTTAGTTCCGTACCAGGCTGAATTTGCGCCTGCGCAGCAATCGAGTTGGGTGTTATTTCACCAACAACCGGACGAACGCCAGGAACGCCAATGATAAACACCAGCCAATAAGCGAAAATAGCAAAAAGGAAGTTTGCGATCGGACCTGCGGCGATAATAGCCGCGCGCTGCCCAACCGTTTTATTGTTGAAAGCGTAATGGCGCAGCTCCGGTACCACCGGTTCAGCGCGCTCATCCAGCATTTTGACGTAACCGCCGAGGGGGATTAGAGCGATGACGTATTCTGTACCCAGTTTATCGGTACGACGCCAAAGCGCTTTTCCAAAGCCAATGGAAAAGCGCTCAACGCGGACTCCGCAGCGCCGTGCAACCCAGAAATGACCAAATTCATGCACGGTGATAAGCACACCGAGTGCGACGATGAATGCAGCCAGATTCCAGAGAATACTCAGCATAAGACCATCCGTTAGAGCGTCCTGAATACCAGTAACAACAGGCAGGCAAAGACCGGTACCGCAGCCGTCAGGCTATCAATACGATCCAGAATACCGCCGTGTCCTGGAATTAAGTGACCACTGTCCTTAATACCTGCTTCACGCTTAAACATACTCTCAGTCAGGTCACCCAGCACGGAGGCCAGGGCTGCAACGATGGAGCAAATGAGCAAGGTGACAGGCGCAACTTCAAGATTCGCCCACATGCCATAACCCCATGAGATTACGGCCGCAGTGGCGAGTCCGCCAATAAAACCCTGCCAGGTTTTACCAGGAGAAACCTTCGGTGCCAGTTTGTGTTTGCCAAACAGCTTACCAAACATATACGCGCCAGAGTCCGCTCCCCAGACGAGGATCATGACATACAGCAGCCATAGCGCGCCACTATAATGATTTTCATCATAGTGCCATGCCCGTAGCGCCAGCATTCCCCAAAAGAAAGGAACAATGGTTAGCACGCCGAAAATTATGCGTAATGTTTTGGAATTACGCCAGACCGACGCAGAACCTGGGTAAAACAGTACCAGTAACAGCGCGACGATCCACCAACCCAGCGACGCCCATAGCGATACTTCAACCAGCGGCTGATGAATATTGCGATGGTATTCTGGCAGTAAAAATAGCATTAGCGCCAGCAAGAGCCCGCACAAAACCGCCAGCCAGACTCGCTGTGTACGCGTGGTAAAACCGCTTAACTGTCCCCATTCCCAGGCGGCCAACATACAGACAACCAGCGTAACAATGGCGAACCCCACCGGCGGCAGCAAAAACAACGCCGCGATGACAACGGGTATTAAAACAAAAGCAGAAATCAGGCGATACTTCAGCAAAAGCGACCCCCATCAGGCTTTTTCATCACCGGGCTCGGTGCCGCCGAAACGACGCTCACGATTAGCAAAGGCATGCAGCGCACCTTCAAAGTCTTGTTCATCGAAATCGGGCCAGAGAACATCCGTAAAGTAAAGTTCGGCATAGGCAATTTGCCACAACAAAAAATTACTAATTCGATGTTCTCCCCCAGTCCTTATCACTAAATCCACAGGGGCCAGTTCATGCATACAAATTTGCTGCCCAAGCATCTCTTCATCGATTTGCTCTGGGCGCAGCAGACCTTCCTGCACCTGTTGTGCCAGTTGCCTGACTCCCTGGACAATATCCCACCGTCCACCGTAATTCGCTGCAATATTCAGCGTCAACCCGGTATTCTGGGCGGTAAGCGCTTCTGATTTGCGAATCCGTTCTTGCAAACGTGAGTTAAATCGACTGATATCCCCGATAATACGCAGACGTACGTTATGGCGGTGCAGGTTTTTCACTTCGCTATCAAGCGCCCACACAAACAGTTCCATTAACGCGCTCACTTCCTGCGCAGGTCGGTTCCAGTTCTCACTGCTAAAGGCATACAGCGTTAACGCATCAATACCGTTATTGGCAGCAAAAGAGACAGCCCGGCGGACGGATTTTGCTCCGGCCTTATGCCCAAAGGCGCGAATCTTCCCTTGCTTTTTCGCCCAGCGGCCATTGCCATCCATGATGATTGCAACATGGCGGCAACCATGTGCTGGCAAATTTTCGCTTAATGGTTTAGTTGCAGACAACATAACGCGTTTTTAGTCCCTGAAAGGATTTACGGTACTCAGGAATACTGAAGCCCATCCACAAAAAAGCCGTGTCAAACCACGGCTTACCCGACCGAAAAAAAGCAACTACCCGCGATCGAGTGGCGCAGACTATATCACTGAAGCCCAACGCTAACAAATAGCACGATCTTCCGTAGAGGGATTATCATCAGCTTGAGAGTCGCATCACTTCTTTTCTGGCGACTTCCCGCGCGATGGTATCAACCTTCAGCACGTCATCAACGCTCTGCGGCTCCTGCAAATCCATCTTATCCAGTACGGATAAATTAAGATCGGCAATATCGGTAAATCGAATCTGCTGCGCCAGAAATGCGGCAACGGTAATTTCATTCGCGGCGTTCAGTGCGGTCGTTGCCGCCTGCCCTTGCTCAAACGCGTCCATCGCCAGTTTCAGGCACGGATAGCGCTGATAATCAGGTGCGGAAAACGTCAACGCACTGAGTTGGCAAAAGTCGACAGGCTTAACGCCAGACTTCACACGTTCCGGCCATGCCATCGTATGGGCAATAGGTGTACGCATGTCAGGTTCCCCCAACTGCGCCAGAACGCTGCCATCCTGATAACGTACCATCGAATGAATAACCGACTGCGGATGAATCAGCACTTCCATCTGGCTTGCGCTGGCATTGAATAACCAACGCGCTTCAATGTATTCCAGACCTTTATTCATCATGGTGGCTGAATCGACAGAGATTTTTCGTCCCATCGACCAATTCGGATGACGACATGCCTGATCGGGGGTCATAGCAACCAGATCGCGCAATGGCGTTTCACGGAAAGGGCCACCAGACCCGGTAAGCAGTACGGACACGACGCCGTTTTGCTCAAGGTCAGCGTATCCCAGATTGAGTTGGATCGGTTGCGGTAAACTCTGAAAAATCGCGTTATGCTCGCTATCTACCGGCAAAAGCTGCGCTTTGTGGCGTTTCACGTCGTCCATAAACAGACGTCCGCAGGTGACCAGAGACTCTTTGTTCGCCAGCAAAATGCTTTTGCCCGCGCGGATTGCCGAAAGCGTCGGCAGCAGGCCCGCTGCGCCGACAATCGCTGCCATGACCTGATCAACATCATCCAGCGCGGCCATATCACAGGCAGCCTGCTGTCCGCTCATAACTTCAGTGCGGCTACCCTGCTCCAGCAGAGCCGATTTTAGCAATGCCGCGCTTTTTTCATCGTCCATTACCGCATAGCGAGGAGAAAATTCCAGGCATTGCTCCACCATACGGGCAACATTCTTTCCCGCAACCAACGCAGCAACACGAAATTTTTCCGGGTTATGGCGTACTACATCCAGCGTACTGCAACCAATGGAACCGGTTGATCCCAGGATGGTTAATTGCTTCATGAGACATCCAGAAAAATAGGGTATAGACAGAAAAAGCAAAACGCCGCCATCCAGCCTTTGCAGGCCTTCTAAGCGGCGTTTTTAGCGTACAGATGAATCAGAACTGCATCAGTTCCGTTTCTTTCTCTGCCAGCGCCGCATCAACTTTCTTGATCGCTGCGTCAGTCAGTTTCTGTACTTCGTCCTGAGAGCGGCGATCGTCGTCTTCGCTGATCTCTTTATCTTTCAACAGCGCTTTCACTTTGTCGTTTGCATCGCGGCGTACGTTACGTACGGCAACACGCGCGCCTTCAGCTTCGCCACGCACGATCTTGGTCAGATCTTTACGACGCTCTTCGGTCAGCGGCGGCAGCGGAACGCGGATGTCGGAACCCGCTGAACTTGGATTCAGACCAAGGTCGGAAGCCATAATTGCTTTTTCAACGGCTGGTCCCATGGAACGGTCAAACACGTTGATTTTTAGGGTACGGGAATCTTCAACCGTTACGCTTGCCAGCTGGCGCAGCGGAGTCGGCGTGCCGTAATATTCCACGACAATACCATCCAGCAGGCTAGGAGAAGCACGGCCCGTACGAATTTTGCTGATTTGATTTTTGAACGCTTCGACGCATTTGTCCATGCGTACTTCAGCATCTTTTCTGATATCGTTGATCACGTTACGAATCCTTGAAAGCTCGTTTCAGTCAGACCACACCCACCACGCAAGCTGTGACAAGTATAGTCTTGATTAATTTTGAGGGACGTATCCCGCGACATTAAAGCGGAATATTACCTGCATTTAGCCGCAACGGGAATTATTCCGTGATTAACGTGCCTTCTTTTTCACCCATAACAACACGGCGCAGCGCACCCGGTTTGTTCATGTTAAAGACACGAATCGGTAATTTGTGGTCACGAGCCAGCGTGAACGCCGCCAGATCCATCACTTTCAGCTCTTTATCCAGTACTTCAGTGTAGGTCAACTGTTCGTACATGGTCGCCGTAGGATCTTTAGCCGGGTCGGCAGTAAATACGCCGTCCACTTTGGTAGCTTTCAGTACCACATCCGCTTCAATTTCAATACCGCGCAGACAGGCTGCTGAATCAGTAGTGAAGAACGGATTGCCGGTACCCGCAGACAAAATAACAACGCGGTTGTTACGCAGCAGGCTGATAGCTTCCGCCCAGCTGTAGTTATCACACACGCCGTTCAGAGGAATGGCGGACATCAAGCGAGCGTTCACATAGGCGCGGTGAAGCGCATCGCGCATCGCCAGACCGTTCATTACGGTGGCTAACATGCCCATGTGGTCGCCCACAACGCGGTTCATCCCTGCTTTCGCCAGACCAGCACCACGGAACAGGTTACCGCCACCAATCACTACGCCAACCTGAATACCCAGCTCAACCAGCTCTTTGATTTCCTGAGCCATACGGTCAAGTATGCTTGCATCAATACCGAAGCCTTCTGAACCTTGCAGAGCTTCGCCACTTAACTTAAGCAGAATACGTTTGTAGACGGGTTTTGCATTGGTAGCCATGTTTCTTTCCTGAGACTGTCAACGAATGAGATGAGTTAATTCCGGCGACATTGTATGTCGCTTTTCAGCATGACCACTATAGCGGTTCGCTGAATTTACAAGCCAGACACAAAAAGAAGCCGCCCTCAGGCGGCTCCTTTAAAAATTAAGACTGCTTGGACATCGCAGCAACTTCTGCTGCAAAGTCAGTCTCAACTTTCTCGATGCCTTCACCCACTTCGAAGCGGATGAAACCAGTTACGTCAGCGTTGTGCTCTTTCAGCAGCTGACCAACAGATTTGCTCGGTTCCATAACGAAAGGCTGGCCAGTCAGAGAAACTTCGCCGGTGAATTTCTTCATACGGCCTTCAACCATTTTCTCTGCGATTTCTTTCGGCTTGCCAGACTGCATGGCGATGTCCAGCTGAACCTGGTATTCTTTCTCTACCACTTCAGCAGAAACGTCTTCCGGCTTAACGAATTCTGGTTTGCTTGCAGCAACGTGCATTGCCAGCTGTTTAACCAGTTCTTCGTCAGCGCCAGTAGCAGCGACCAGAACACCGATACGCGCACCGTGCTGGTAGTTACCCAGAACTTCGCCTTCCAGGGAAGCCACGCGACGAATATTGATGTTCTCACCGATTTTAGCAACCAGCGCAACACGTTCTTCTTCGAACTGTGCTTTCAGAACTTCAACGTCAGTGATTTTGCCAGCAACGGCAGCGTCCAGTACTTTGTCAGCAAATGCCTGGAAACCAGCATCTTTAGCAACGAAGTCAGTCTGGCAGTTAACTTCCAGAATGAAAGCGATGTTGCCGTCGATTTTGGTTTTGATTACGCCGTCAGCAGCAACGTTGCCTGCTTTTTTCGCCGCTTTGATTGCGCCGGACTTACGCATGTTTTCGATTGCCAGCTCGATGTCGCCATTAGCTTCAGTCAGTGCTTTTTTGCAATCCATCATGCCTGCGCCAGTACGCTCACGCAGCTCTTTTACCAGGGATGCGGTAATTTCAGCCATTCTAAAATCCTCGGAAGATTTGATCTGCCCGGCATGAAACCGCACAGATTTAAAAGTGAAAAAGGGGCCTAAAGGGCCCCTAACCAAACGTGATACTACCTGGTTTATAAGGGGGCTCGAACGAGCGTGCCTTATTATTCAGCTTCTACGAAGCTTTCTTCCGCCTGGGAAGCCAGATCCTGAGAACGGCCTTCACGAACGGTAGTAGCTACAGCGCCCAGGTACAGGGTCACAGCACGGATTGCGTCGTCGTTACCCGGGATAACGAAGTCAACACCGTCCGGATCAGAGTTGGTATCAACGATAGCAAATACCGGGATACCCAGGTTGTTTGCTTCTTTGATAGCAATGTGCTCGTGGTCAGCATCGATTACGAACAGAGCGTCCGGCAGACCGCCCATGTCTTTGATACCGCCCAGGCTGTTTTCCAGTTTCTCAAGCTCACGAGTACGCATCAGCGCTTCTTTCTTGGTCAGCTTTTCGAAAGTACCGTCCTGAGACTGAGTTTCCAGATCTTTCAGACGTTTGATGGACTGACGAACGGTTTTCCAGTTAGTCAGCATACCGCCCAGCCAGCGATGGTTCACGAAGAACTGGTCGCAGCTGTTAGCAGCTTCTTTCACCGCTTCGCTTGCAGCGCGTTTAGTACCAACGAAAAGGATTTTACCTTTACGAGCAGAGATCTTGTTCAGTTCAGCCAGAGCTTCGTTGAACATCGGTACAGTTTTCTCAAGGTTGATGATGTGAACTTTGTTACGCGCACCGAAGATGAACGGCTTCATTTTCGGGTTCCAGTAACGGGTCTGGTGACCAAAGTGAACACCAGCCTTGAGCATGTCGCGCATGGAAACAGTTGCCATGATAAAAACCTCTATATATAAAAGTTGGGGTTAAGCCTCCACGCATCCCATATTACCGACCCCAAAGGGCACCCCGGAATATGTGCCGATACGTGTGTGTTGTTACACAAAGTGAGATTTGTCGCTCCCGTCCATCGTGTGTAGTCTTCGAATGGATCGGAAGTCCGGCGCGCTTTATACCACAAATACGCCACCGACACCAATAATTGTTGGCACTCAGTGCTGAATTGAACGATGAATTTCGTGTTACAGGCAGGCGGCAAATTTTTGAATCCCCGGGAGCTTACGGCCAGTAAGTGACTGGGGTGAAAAAATGTAGCCAACGCACCTGTGGCACGAAAGGCGAAGTTCAGAATGATTCTCAATTTGGCAGGGTACACCCCTGACTGATACCATTGTCAGCACTTACACAATTATTGCCGAAAATAATCGGCACTGATGGACAGAATTCATGGCTATCTCAATCAAGACCCCTGAAGAAATCGAAAAAATGCGCGTCGCTGGCCGTCTGGCGGCGGAAGTACTGGAGATGATCGAACCGTTTATCAAACCGGGCGTCAGCACCGGCGAACTGGATCGCATCTGTAACGACTATATCGTTAATGAGCAGCAGGCCATTTCCGCGTGCCTGGGCTACCACGGTTACCCTAAATCCGTGTGTATCTCGATTAACGAAGTGGTGTGCCACGGGATCCCGGACGACGCGAAGCACCTGAAAGATGGTGATATCGTTAACATCGACGTGACCGTGATTAAAGACGAATTCCACGGCGATACCTCCAAAATGTTTATCGTCGGCAAACCCACCATTCTGGGCGAACGTCTGTGCCGTGTAACGCAGGAAAGCCTGTATCTGGCGCTGCGGATGGTTAAACCGGGCATTCGCCTGCGCACGTTGGGCGCTGCGATTCAGAAATACGCGGAAGGCGAAGGCTTCTCTGTAGTACGTGAATACTGCGGTCACGGTATCGGTCGCGGCTTCCACGAGGAGCCTCAGGTTCTGCACTACGATGCGGACGACGGCGGCGTGGTACTACAGCCTGGCATGACTTTCACCGTAGAACCGATGCTGAATGCCGGTGATTACCGCATCCGCACCATGAAAGACGGCTGGACGGTGAAAACCAAAGACCGCAGCTTGTCTGCTCAGTACGAGCATACTATTGTGGTGACGGAAAACGGCTGTGAGATCCTGACGTTACGCAAGGATGACACCATCCCGGCGATCATCACTCACGACGAATAATGTTTTGCCTGATGGCGATGCATTCGCATCTTATCAGGCCTACAAATTGTACTACTTCGTAGGCCGGATAAGGCGTTCACGCCATCATCCGGCTTTTTAATGGGTGGCGCATAATGAATACTCTTCCTGAACAGCACGCAAATACAGCCCTCCCCACCCTGCCTGGCCAACCGCAAAACCCCGGAACCTGGCCACAGCACGATCTCAACTGCACCGGCATTAAAGCGCATATCGACACGTTCCAGCGCTGGTTAGGCGAAGCGTTTGACAGCGGAATTTCCGCTGAACAGCTCATTGAGGCCCGTACCGAATTTATTGACCAGTTGTTACAGCGCCTGTGGATTGAAGCCGGTTTTGGCCAAATTGCCGACCTGGCGCTGGTTGCCGTTGGGGGTTACGGGCGCGGCGAACTGCACCCGCTTTCCGATATCGACCTGTTGATCCTCAGCCGTAAAAAGCTCCCTGACGCGCAGGCCGAAAAAGTCGGTGAGCTGTTAACGCTGTTGTGGGACGTGAGGCTGGAAGTGGGCCACAGCGTGCGTACGCTGGAAGAGTGTCTGCTGGAAGGTTTATCAGATTTAACCGTCGCCACCAATCTGATAGAAACACGCCTGCTGATTGGCGACGTGGCGCTGTTTCTTGAGCTACAAAAGCATATTTTTAGCGAAGGTTTCTGGCCGTCCGATAAGTTTTACGCCGCCAAAGTGGAAGAGCAAAATCAACGCCACCAGCGTTATCACGGCACCAGCTACAATCTGGAACCCGATATCAAAAGCAGCCCCGGCGGCCTGCGCGACATCCACACTCTACAATGGGTCGCCCGCCGCCATTTTGGCGCCACGTCGCTGGATGAAATGGTTGGTTTTGGTTTTTTGACGCTG
>NZ_JAHLQZ010000115.1:0-12952 GCF_018919505.1 Citrobacter sp. S55_ASV_140 | reverse complement strand
ATGCAGTAGAAGGGTACTTTTTTGATTTCCTTTGAGATCGACCAACTCAAACCCATTAGAAAGGAACTGCATAAAGGTAAATACCAAAAGCAATAATAACAGACTGGTTTTAATCCTCATATTCTTTAACATTTGAACATCTCCATAACAATTAGCCAATCATCTATGACTAAATTGTTATCGACACGCCACGTAATATCTTAACCTATAAAATGGTTAATTATGAGAAAGTATCCCCGCTCAACTTAGCATAATAAATTACGTACACCGTGGTACACATGGCGGCAAATCGCCGTTTTATTACCGGGAGCAATTACACTATAAAAAAACCAACATTAATATTATTTATGGATGAAAAAGTAGTTATATTAAATACAATGCGCCACTGAGTATGGGCCAGATAGCCGTATCTGACCGGCATCAAGCGAACAAAGCACCAGCCAAACGTCAGAGAATATAGACGGTCACTTTTTCCTGACGATCTGCCGGCACCCTTACCCATGACATTGAATCAACTGCAATTGTCGCCATTTCATTTTCTAACCGGAGTAGCGGCGTGCTGTTATCTGGCGCAGAAGAACTTTCGCCAATCTCGAGAATGCCCCGAAAAGATATAGATAAATTGTCAGCGGTTTCAGACAGCCTAATCCATTCGGTCTCGATCTCTAACTTTTGCTTTAACAATTCTCTGTTCATAACTTGTTCTAATCATTACTTATCAGTAAGAAACTGGAAGTGATGAAATTCATTTGAAATATCTTTCACAAACTCTACCGGCAGGTGGTGTTTGATGAAGGTTAATTTTGCGAACTCAACATCGCCATACACCCGGATACAGAAAGGTTTGACTATCTCGCCCTGAGCACCAAAGCACTCCTGGAGTCTGGTATCGTCCATAAAAATAAAGTTACCCTTTCTCACTTTAATCTTATCATGCAGGTCACGCCACTTCTCTGGTGTGAGTAGAAAGTTCTGCCATCCATTATTTCTCAACATTTCAATCGTGTGGGTGAATTTAAAATAATCATTTTGCATTGTCACATCACCACTTGAGGTGGCGTACAAGTATTCTATTTTAAATTTTAGTTGTGCATTGATGCTTTTTTTCTTACCTTCATCAATTAACCATTGAAGCTCATTGGCCACACTTCGTGAAAAGAGTTTTCTTTTTTTTGCGATGGCCAACCAATGCATAATAAAAATATGCTCTGACATTTTAGAGTGGATCTTGTGATCCTGTAATGCGATACCAATTGCCACTAACGCGCTCCAGGTGAACGCTTCCAGCTCATCCTGATAATGATGCCTCGATTTACTCACTTTTCCTAAATTTTTTACCACTTAAAACCTACCCAGAAAAATCATTATTGTATTTAATTTGTTACTACTCAATTTAAAAACCTACTACAACTAAAACCTGCATAATATGATCCAGATTAATTTATCTCAATGTAAAAAAAGAGCCATGAAACACATTATTTTTATTAATCATTTATAGTTAACAAGATTGACCACAAATAATAAGAATCGCTCGATAAAGATGAAAACTAATAATTATCCCGCGTAATCAATACAACAATGTATCAAACCAGAAAACCTCCAGATTCAATAAACCGGAGGTTTGTCTGGGCCTGCAATTGTTAGTAGAAAATACCGATGATTAGCGTATGCGTAACAAAGCCGACAATCAACGGTACGGCGGTACGTTTAACCACATCGAATGGAGTTATTTTTGCCCCGCTGGAAACGGCGATCACGACGCCAGATACCGGTGAAATGGCCCGTCCCATATGCGATGCCTGCTGCATCGGCAGAATCATGGCCACGGCGTTCGCCCCCATACTGGCAGCGATTTGCGGGATAAGCTCAACGAACGCAAGAAATGGCGCATTACCCGATCCCATAATGATAGCCGCCGCAAGCGTCACCAGCGCAAACACCACCGCCATGGCAAATGGCGGCAATCCCACGTGTTCGGCCATCAGGATTAATTGATCAATCGCACCAATGACTTTAATACCATGAGCAAAAACCCCCGCCGCAACCAGCAGGCCTACCACACCGGTAAAGGCAGTACCCATTCCTTTCAGAAAATGGCTAAATCCTTCGCACACCGCCTTTAAATCTCGCACCCGCAGCCATTCAATCAACATACAAATAGCCATTGAAATAAGCACAATGGTAATGATATTCAGGTTAATACCACTGACGAACATTTCAGAGGATCCCACTGCCATCAGTATTGGAAGCATGGGAAGCAGCGCATAAAATGCGGGCGCAGTTCCTGAGTCAGTCACTTCAGCGCTCCCGATTTCCCGTGGTAAGGTCCCCGCTTTACGGTCGCAATAGCGCTGCCAGAAAAAATGGCAGACTCCCACGACCAAAACGGTAGCCAGAGCAGCCGGTCCCTGGTGGTAGACCACGTATTCCACCACATCCATATTGACCGCTTTCGATCCCCTGATAGCATCGATTGCCGTTGGGGTATACGCCACGCCCAGCGAGGTGGCAATTACCCCGGCAGCAGAGGCAGCGGAAAGCCCTAATCCCAGCATAATGGGGAACATTGTTCCCATCAGCAGTACGGCGAGTCCAGTGGCTGAAGGAATAGCTAACTGCAGGAGACTGGCGAGCAGGTACGAGAAAAAAAGCAGAATATAGGGCGAACGCAGCGCACGCAGGGGTTTTGTGACGACACGCACCACCGCCTCATTGGCGCCGATATGATCCATGTAGTGCGCAAATCCCATCAGCGCCATGATCATCAGGCCAAGATCGGCGGCTCGCGTGCTGAAGAGATCGCGCATAACCTCGAACGGATCGAGAAAGGAAATCCCCGTGCCAGCAACGCCTTTCGGTAGTACGGAACCCCACCCGGTGAGAGCGGTGCAAATCATCAGCACCAAACCCGCAATAAATAGCACGGGTTCCGCACGATAACCTTTCAGAATCAGACGAGCGACCACCACGATAACCAGCAGGGCAATTAACACCTGAATCATGACTGAGCTCTCCGCTGCGTGAACTCAGCAAAGGTTTCCTCAATGACCGCAACCACGACATCGCTGGCGGCCCGTAGTGAACGCACCGGCAGATATTCATAAATAGAGTGAAAATTATGGGCGCCGGTAAAAATATTCGGGCAAGGCAATCCTTTCTGCGATAAAACCGCACCATCATATCCGCCGCGCATGGCGACAGGTGCCGGGGTAATCCCACATTTCTGATAGGCGCGTAATGCAATATCAATCGGGTAGTGAGCATCACCCTGCAAACTATTGAACACGTTCGCATAGCGATCGGCTAAATGACAGACCACGCTATTTTCGCCCCATAGTGCGCAGGTACTGACGGCAAGCTGACGGATAAATGCCATACGCGCCTTATAGCCTTCTTCAGTGAAGTCGCGGATATCCAGCTTAAGCACCGTGCGGGCGCTGTTACCCTGCAACTGCTTAACCCAGTAATAACCTTCGCGCCCTTCCGTATATTCAGGCGCTTCTCCGCCAGGCAGCATCGCAATAAACTTATGCGCCATCAGCAGCGAGTTCTTCAGCTTACCTTTGGCTGACATGGGGTGCGCAGACTGGCCGGTAAAGATGATTTCCGCATCGCCCGCATTCCAGTTCTCATAAACAAACTCGCCGATACCGCAACAATCCAGGGTGTAACCAAAATCAGCGCCGAAGCTGGCAACATCAAAAGCTTTTGCGCCGCGCAATCCTTGCTCTTCATCAGGCACAAAACCCACCTTCACCGGTCCATGTTTGATTTCCGGATGTGCGACCAGATACTGTAATGCGTTCATAATTGCGGCGATGGCTGCTTTATCATCAGCCCCTAACAGGCTGGTTCCGTCAGTGACCAATAGATCATCACCGATATAATTTTTCAGTTCCGGGAACTCGCTTTCGCGCAGAAAAATATTCAGTTCTTTGTTCAGGCACAAATCCCCACCGCTATAGTGAAGACGTTGCGCATTTGTGTCCGCAGTCTGTTCCGCGCTGGTATCCAGATGTCCAAAGAATGAAACGACAGGAACCGTGTCATCGGTGTTCCCGGGCAGTGTCGCCGTTACGATGGCGGTATCCCTGACCTCAATGTTTTCCATTCCTAATGCTTCAAGTTCTGCTGCAAGCAGTTTTGCCAGTACCATTTGACCAGCAGAAGAAGGCATTATCCCATTTGCGCCATTTTCTCTTGAAGTCGTGGTATTAATTTTGGTGTAGTTGATAAAACGTTCAACAATATCCATTCCAGGAGGTCCTTTAATATTTTATTGACGAAATACTGTGAGAGGGGCTCGCGTACAGCGCGAGTGATATTAAACAGGGAACCAGATAAAATCAGCGTTCATCCCGGAACGCTGATTTTATGAGCATTACGACGTTGATTTATACCCTAAATAATTCGAGTTGCAGGAAGGCGGCGACGCAGCGAATTCCCAGGAGCGTACATAAGTACGTGACTGGGCGAGCGAGGAAAGCCAACGCACATGCAGCTCGAAGTATGACGGGTATATATATGAATATAATGAAATGAGTCATTACGTCGGTGACAAAAACGCCTTACTGATGGGTAAAACCATACTCCCTGTCCATGTTCACTGCTATTTCCCATGGTGTTTAGCTAACAGAAATCATAAACGGCACTCGTAAGCCCAAGAGATAATAGAAATCATTTAGACTCCACTTCTCTATACCGGCCCAAGAGATAGCATTGCTATATTTTTTTAATGAACGAATACGGTGTCAGCAACATGCAACCGTTTGCACTTCTCTAGAAATAGCCACTTAGCGCACTAAAATCCGTGAGCAAACTCACAATTATATCAATAGCAAAAATTTCTATCATACTGAAAAACCGTGAATTATAAGAAACGCTATATAGTCCCCTGGTAAATAGATTCATTATGATACTATTCGACATTACCTTATTATCGATGGATAATACTTCCCTAACCGTTAATTTTAAAAATTACCTACCATAGTATTGGTATATATTGGTGATTAATAAAATCCTGCACCGGCAAAAAAAACCTCTGCCCTGAGAAGAGATTCAGGGCAGAGGTAATACGGGTGTTAAGGACAGATTTATAGTTTTAGTGATAACGGAAGAGCTTCTTGCGGAACCGAGTATACACAATTCATCGCATTAAGAAAATTCCTAAAATCACTTAATCACAAATTCGGTCGAAAAACATTAAAATAATAAAAAACGCCTTATCAAAACAGCAAATAAAGTGACAAAAAGATTAATCCATCCTAATCAATTGCGTGGCCCCAAATGCGCTCACAGTGCCGCGTTACCACAGATAACACCTTATGCGCAGACAGAATATCAAATTAATTTAATATTTTAATAGACACCTGACATAACAAAAATTTGCAGTTAATAAAGTCACTAAACGCTATAACTCGCTATAGATCACATTTTATGTACAAGGAGTTTTCTCTGGAGATTCTGGCTGGTATGATTCATCAGGTAAATACCTTTCAACTCAACCCGAGGCTTTGATGCTGGAGAATGTAATCATCAGATAATCAGCTTGCCGACCTTTTCAGGACGGACTGGTTATCAATGCGCCGAAATCGAATGCGGACACCGCAGTGTGTTTGCACGTTTTGCACATGATGATTAAACAGGTTTTCCAGTATGAATTTATCCCGTCAGGAACAACGTACCTTACACGTTCTCGCCAAAGGTGGTCGTATCGTTCACGTCCGCGACGCCTCAGGCCGCGTCACCTCCGTCGAATGCTACAGCCGCGAAGGACTACTGCTCTGCGACTGCACCCTCGCCGTGTTCAAAAAACTCAGAACCAAAAAGCTGATCAAATCTGTCAATGGTCAGCCCTATCGCATCAATACTACCGGGCTGAACAACGTTCGCGCCCAACTGGATAATCGCTAAGGAGAGAGAGATGGATATCCCAAAAATTTTTACTATCAGCGAAAGCGCTCATCGCATCCATAATCCGTTCACCGCGCAGAAATACGCCACGTTAGGCCAGGTGCTGCGCATGGAACCGGGAACCCGCATTCTGGATCTCGGCAGCGGCTCGGGCGAGATGTTGTGCACCTGGGCGCGCGATCATGGCATTTTTGGCATCGGTATCGATATGAGCCAGCTGTTTAGCAAGCAGGCAACGCTGCGCGCAGCAGAACTGGGCGTCAGTCAGCAGGTGAGTTTTGTCCACGCCGATGCAACGGGCTATATCGCTGAAGAAAAATGCGATATTGCCGCCTGCGTGGGCGCAACCTGGATTGCAGGCGGCGTCGCCGGAACGATCAGACAACTGGAGCAGAGTCTTAAGCCTGGCGGAATCATACTCATCGGTGAGCCGTACTGGCGCCAGATACCCGCAACAGAGGAAATCGCCCAGTCCTGCGGCGCGACCGCTGTCGCCGATTTTCTTTCCCTGGCGGAACTCATTGCTTCTTTTGACCCGCTCGGCTATGACGTGGTTGAAATGGTTCTGGCTGACCAGGAAGGTTGGGACAGGTACGAGGCGGCAAAATGGTTGACGATGCGCCGCTGGCTGGAAGCTAATCAGGACGATGAGTTTGCAACTGAAGTCAGGGAGCAACTGAGAAGTTCACCGGGACGCCACGTCACCTTCACCCGGGAATACATCGGCTGGGGCGTGTTCGCACTCATGAAGAGGTAAGATGTGTGGTCGGTATAGCCGGGAGGTTATACCGACTTGCTCATCACTTTGCCGCTGGCTGCATTAATACTTCAACAAATTTAGCCAGCCACTGCGGATGCGCGGGCCAGGCTGGCGCAGTCACCAGATTACCGTCGACGTAGGCTTGATCAATGCCGATATCCGCATAATGTCCGCCGCTCAAACGCACTTCAGGCGCGCAGGCCGGATAGGCGCTACAGGTACGGTTTTCTAATATCCCTGCTGCCGCCAATAGCTGAGGGCCATGGCAGACGGCGGCGATAGGTTTACCCGCTGAGTTGAAATCCTGCACCAGTTGAATGACCTCCGGGTTCAGACGGAGATATTCCGGAGCGCGCCCGCCGGGGATCACCAACGCGTCGTAATCAACGGCCCGTGCTTCGGCAAAATTCGCATTCAACGTAAAACGGTGTCCCGGTTTTTCGCTGTAGGTTTGCGCCCCATCAAAATCATGAATCGCCGTTTGAACGTAATCCCCCTGACGCTTATCCGGACAGACTGCATCAACACGATGGCCCAGCATTTGCAACGCCTGGAAAGGAACCATCGTTTCATAATCTTCGACATAATCGCCAACTAACATCAGTATTTTCTTCATTCACGTCCCCCACTCACGGTTATTAATGATGAGAAATAGCGGCCATCTTTACTATAGTCCACGCGATAGGCGACATTGATAAATACAGCAGAACATTCGGTCTGATCACAATCTGCGCCAAGGCCCGCCAGATGGCGGCCTCAACGTAAACCTGCATGGTAAAATAGAGTTAATAAATATAAATTATATATAGCTGAGAAGTTTTAATATCAGCCAGCACCATCCATAACTTAATTATTTAATAAAATTATGCGCACACGCGTTATTATCTATTATTATTTTATTCGCCTGCAGTCAGGTGAAAATACGCAAAGATTATTCCCATGATGACAAGATATTCGTTCGTCAGGCAAGGATTGGGTATGCTACTCGCCACGTGCCTGTGCGGGCCGTCGGTCAATCGGCTGGCGGCGTTGGAATTCACTGCGCGACGCAGCAGCAGCCCTGTTAATCATTCGCGATGGCATGTTTTGCAGGAGAGTGGGAAGACTCGCGTTCCTGGCCACAAAAAAAGATTTCCTTAGAAAGGTATGACCACAGAGTAACTTAAAAAACAAAGCAACAAAATTAACAATAATGAAATAAATAATACTAATTAATAACACTTCAATAGCTTTCATCGATCTTTCATCGTATTTACGATCTGCCAAACCTATCGTTTAAATCTATCAAAATATTTATATTGATCGTTTTTATCGATCGTATATTCTGTATGAAATAAATGCTATTGACGGCATTTTTATTACCAGCGCAGTCAGAAAAATTCTTCTCTCTTGCGTTGTGTCGCACCAGAAAATTATCAAGGATTACGCTTAAAAATTTACATAACATCTATTCAAATAGATTTCAATTAGCAAGAACATCCAAAAATACACATTTTCAGCACCCGGGCTAACAGGTTTTAAGTAGCTTGCTTACATTGAGAGCGGTGATAACTCACTGAGAATTGCGCATGATGATATCGTTAAAAAAAACGGAAAATATAAATTTCGTTAATACATTTAAAGACTATTTTTGTGTAGGCATCGCATTTTTTGCTTTACAGTTTGTCGCTGGTCATCTCAGTAAGCAGGAAGATATTGCGGGTGTAACCCTGCATTTTTACGATCTCACTTTACCTCTCATTTCCGCATTGCTGGTTTTATACAGGCAAAAGGCATTCCCCATTTTAGGTGCCTTTTTCTTGTATGCGCTCTACTCTTACTCATTAGATTCGCTGCTAACGTTATCAGCTCAGGTACTGGCCGCACTCATTAGCCAGACATTCTATGTGTTCTCGACAGGTAAACGAAGTGCCGTAAGCTTTGGCCGCAGCCAGCTTACAACCCTACGTATTGTTTGGCTGGTGTGCTGCAATTCCTTACTCTTTATCTCGATTGAACACTGGTTCCAGTCGCAAGTTATTTCTGAACCAATGACTCATCTTTTTACACTGCAAACATTAATTAACTTGCAGTGGTTGATGAACTCTTGCCTGACAGGGATCCCTTTTTGTTACCTGTTGCTCAGAAGCGTTCAAAATCCAGTGTGGTGTATTTTACACATCAGGCATGTGAAGACATTGATAAAATCCGGCCCACCTATTTTAGGTCAAGTATTATGGCTGGTCCTGTTAGTCTGCATTATGTCCGCTTTGATTGTCAGCAGACAGGATATACTCATATTTACTGACTACTCATTACTGTGGCTTCTTCCGCTCATGCTATGGGGAGTGATCTGTATTGGTCATGCTTTCATATCCCCTGTTTGGGTAGCGATGCTCATCTTGCTAGGATATAACATAAATAGTTATATCCCACCCGCTGACGATAAAAACTATTTACATAGTCTGGTGATTTCTTCTACGATCGTGTTTGTCTTTTCGCTGACGATTGTCGTTGCTGGTGTACTTGCCATTCGTAACCGAAAATACCTCCGACGCCTCAAACAACTTTTTAGATCAGAGCCTAATACTGGACTGCCTAACTTTCAGGCCCTGCAAATGGATATTCGTAAATACTCAACTGAGTGTCTGTGTTACATCCGTTGTACTGAACTGAACACGCTAGAGCAAACGCATGGTATCGAGTTCCGTTTTGAGTTTGTAAAAGGGTTAAGCACCTATGTGCGTAAATTAATAAGCGGTGACGATAATATCTATTATGCCCCAGGTCACGGGATAATTCTTCGCCTTAATGCCATACCTGACATTTCTGAACTGTATAAAAAACTGAACTCTTTCCGTTTTATCTGGAAAGACTACCAATTGGGGTTATCTTGCGGTATGGCGTATACCACTGAGAAAAACCTGATTAAAAATTTATCGCTAGCTATTAAGCAGCTTAATACCCAAAGTTACATCTCGTTGATGCAGGGGCAACCGTTATTACTCAACCCACAAATGCCGGGTGATAGAATTGTCAGTCAGGCTGTGATTCGTCATATGTTGCAAAAAGCTATCGACAGACAATCGTTTGAACTTATGGCTCAACCTATCGTATCAACAATGTTGGTTGTTCAACCGATCGTGTCAACCACTGGACTGACACGTTATCACGAGATACTTATTCGGATAAAAATGGTTGATGGTAAATTAATCTTTCCAGATACCATCCTACCAGTTGCACGCGAGGCAGGACTACTCCCTGCGCTGGATATCACCGTGATTGAACAGACATTTCGTTTTATACAGTCACGGCAGAAATCTGAACCCAACAGCCATTTTTCTATTAACCTGACCCCAGATTCGCTTAATAAAATTGATTTTCTTGATAATGTTTTCACCTTGTTTAGAAAATACGCCATCGCACCGGAACGTATCATTTTTGAAGTCATTGAATCAGATATCATTGATAACGCCAATGTCACTGATGTTCTGAGAGCATTACGTAAAGCCGGTTCAAAAATTGCTATTGATGATTTTGGAACCGGAGCATCCAGTTATTCTCGTTTACGAACGTTAGACGCTGACATTCTGAAGATTGATGGCTCATTCATCCGTAATATTCTGACCGATGAGTTTAGTCGATGCGCGGTCAGATCATTCTGCGAAGTGGCGAAACTGAAAAAAATGGAAGTCGTCGCGGAGTTTGTTGAAAATGAGGAAATTGAAAAGATGCTAATCACGATGGGTATTGGTTGGTTACAGGGATACCATATAGGAAAACCCGTTCCTATAGAGTTAGCTCAACTGTAATTCAGTTATTATAATAATAATTATCTTACAACATTGATTCACTTACCGGCTCCCGTGCCGGTTTTTTTATTGCCTAATGCAAGCTGTACATTAATTAAAGCAGCTATGCCGCAACTGTCTGCCGCGGCATAACGTATTTTATTTTTAGCCCAATTCAGCCGAAAGCTATTGTTGATTCCGCTTCCATTACTCCCAGGCCCGCTCAGTTTTCGCCGCGTCAAACTGCGGCGGCGGCTTACGAAAACGTCCGGTCAGCCAGGCGAGATACACCAACCCTAACCCGGCCCATACCAGTCCCAGCGTCAGCGATGTCACCTCCAGATTGACCCACAGTACGGCAACCGTGGCGGCGCCAACCATTGGCAATACCAGATAGTGCAGTTTCTCCTGCCAGGTATGTTTACGCCCTTCACGACGCCAGAAGTGGTTAAACACCGACAAATTGACGAACGTAAAGGCCACCAGCGCGCCAAAGTTAATCAACGCCGTGGCGGTCACCAGGTCAAAAAACAGGGCCGACAGCGCCACAATGCCGACCATAATGACGTTTAGCGCAGGGGTGCGCCATTTCGGATGAACATAACCGAAGTACTTCTCCGGGAAGACGTTATCCCGGCCCATCACGTACAGCAAACGAGATACACTGGCATGCGACGCCAGGCCTGACGCCAGCGTATTCACAAAAGTCGTACACAGGAAAATGGACTGGAACAGTTTGCCGCCGACATACAGCGCAATCTCCGGCAGCGCCGCATCCGGGTCTTTAAAGCGGCTAATATCCGGGAAAAACAGCTGCATAAAGAACGAAGCGGCAATGAAGATCAACCCACCGTACAGGGCGGTGAGGAAAATAGCTTTCGGGATGGTACGCGCCGCATCCGGCGTTTCTTCAGAAAGCGTCGTCACCGCATCAAAGCCCAGGAACGAGAAGCAGACGATAGTCGCCCCGGTGATAATCGGGATCAAATGTGCATTCTGGCTAATAAATGGTTGCAACGACCAGACGGTGCCGACCCCTTCGCCTTTATGCAGTCCCTGTACTACGAGGAAGATAAACACGGCGATTATCGCCACCTGCACCAGCACAAACAGCGCATTGAAGTTCGCCACCAGATTAACGCTTTTCAAATTGGCCGCGGTGAGGATCGCCACGAACATCACCACCCAAATCCATGGCGCAACCTCCGGGAACAGCGCGGAGAGGTAAATTTTCGCCAGCAGGACGTTAATCATCGGCAGGAAAAGGTAGTCAAGCAGCGACGACCAGCCAACCATAAACCCCACGTGCGGATTAATGGCTTTTTGCGCGTAGGTGTAGGCCGAACCGGCCTGCGGAAACTGGCGTACCAGCTTACCGTAACTGATGGCGGTGAACAGCACCCCCGCCAGGGCCAGCAGATAGGAGGCCGGAACATGGCCATTGCTGACGCCCGAAACAATCCCAAAGGTGTCAAACACCGTCATCGGCGTGAGATAGGCCAACCCCATCACCACCACCTGCCACAGCTTCAGGGATTTTCGCAGTTGTGTTTTGCCCGGCTGGGCTGCAACGTCCACAGGAGAATTAGTCGACATAGCGATCCTCCCCGCAACGAGTCCAGGTCTGCGTTCGAAACGTTGGTAACGCAAACCTGAGTCGTGTCGGGGCGGATCTCCAAAAGTAAGGCGTCAATGTCGTACGGCAAAGGTGTGGTCCGTACTTACTGCAGGAGCCATGGATGCTCACGCGGGGCTGGTTTTTAAACACTGGCATCATCACATTTCCTCGTCACAAACTCTGTCGGTTATCTGAAGACCCGTTGTCGCCCGCGCTCCATTACGCGACATCCGGGAAATGGCAGGTATTCCTGCAATTTTTACGGGCTGGCTCCGCTCAGCCCGCATGATGCGACTTCTTTTTAAATGATCTGTACGACGGTCAGGCGTTTTTCAACATCCACTCAATTTCAGTGTCGGTGATAAGACGTTCAAACTGGATTAATTCATCGTTTTTACAGGCGTGATACACGTGGCTAAAACGCTCCCCCAATAATTCACGCAGACTGTCGTTTTGCATAAACTCCCACAGCGCATCGCTCTGACGGATCGGGAACGGCAAACCTTCCTGCTCCAGTCCGTTACCTTCCACCTCTTCCTGTAACGGCAGCTCGTTATCCAGACCATGGAGGATCCCGGCCAGAATGGTCGACATCACCAGATAAGGGTTGGCATCTGCCCCCGCCACACGGTATTCAACCCGATGATTATCACGATCGCCGCAGGGAATGCGCAGCGCCACAGTACGGTTGTTATGCCCCCAGGAAGCCTGGGTAGGGACATACATCCCCGACTGGAAGCGACGATAAGAGTTCACATTTGGCGCCAGCAGCGCCATCGACGCGGGCATCAGATCAATCATCCCGGCAAGCGCACGCTTAAGTAACGCGGAATCATCGCCATTCGCATCGGCCAGCACGTTCTCGCCTTTGTTATTCATAATGCTGATGTG
>NZ_JAHLQZ010000114.1:0-13083 GCF_018919505.1 Citrobacter sp. S55_ASV_140 | reverse complement strand
CGTGGTCGCACCGTCGCACTCGCGTTTGATGAAGGTATCGTTGGCCTGGTTGGCAGGCTGGCGGAACCTATCAACCTCGCCGATGCGCAAAAACATCCCAGCTTTAAATACATCCCTTCGGTAAAAGAAGAGCGCTTTCGTGCGTTCTTAGGCGTACCGATTATTCAGCGTCGTCAGCTGTTAGGTGTGCTGGTGGTGCAGCAGCGTGAATTACGTCAGTACGACGAAAGCGAAGAGTCTTTCCTGGTGACGCTCGCCACGCAAATGGCGGCCATACTTTCCCAGTCGCAACTGAACGCACTGTTCGGCCAATACCGGCAAACACGTATCCGTGCATTGCCTGCCGCTCCCGGCGTAGCCATTGCCGAAGGCTGGCAGGATGCAACGCTACCGCTGATGGAGCAGGTCTATCAGGCTTCAACGCTGGACCCGGTGCTTGAACGCGAGCGGCTGACCGGCGCGCTGGAAGAGGCGGCGAACGAATTCCGCCGTTACAGCAAACGCTTTACCGCCGGGGCGCAGAAAGAAACGGCGGCGATCTTTGATCTCTACTCGCACCTGCTTTCCGATACCCGTCTGCGCCGCGAACTGTTTGCGGAAGTGGATAACGGCTCGGTGGCTGAGTGGGCCGTTAAAACGATCATCGAAAAATTTGCCGAACAGTTTGCCGCGCTGAGCGATAACTATCTCAAAGAGCGGGCCGGAGATTTACGCGCGCTGGGCCAGCGTCTGCTGTTCCATCTTGACGACTCGATCCAGGGACCGAATGCCTGGCCTGAACGTTTTGTGCTGGTGGCGGATGAGCTTTCCGCTACGACACTGGCGGAACTTCCCCAGGACCGGTTAGTCGGCGTGGTTGTCCGGGACGGCGCAGCCAACTCTCATGCGGCGATTATGGTGCGTGCGCTGGGTATTCCGACCGTCATGGGGGCTGATATCCAGCCGTCAGTACTACACCGTCGAACGTTGGTGGTGGATGGTTATCGTGGCGAAGTGCTGGTCGATCCGGAACCGGTATTGGTCCAGGAATACCAGCGCCTTATCAGCGAAGAGATCGAGCTGAGCCGCCTGGCGGAAGATGATGTTAACCAACCGGCGCAGTTAAAAAGCGGCGAGCGCGTGAAGGTGATGCTCAATGCGGGTCTCAGCCCGGAACATGAAGAGAAGCTGGGCAGTCGGATCGATGGCATTGGTCTGTATCGCACAGAAATTCCTTTCATGCTGCAAAGCGGCTTTCCTTCGGAAGAAGAACAGGTTGCGCAGTATCAAGGGATGCTGCAAATGTTTAACGACAAGCCGGTGACTCTGCGGACGCTGGATGTCGGGGCCGATAAACAGCTGCCCTACATGCCGATCAGTGAAGAGAACCCATGCCTTGGCTGGCGTGGGATCCGCATTACGCTCGATCAACCGGAGATCTTTTTGATCCAGGTCCGGGCCATGCTGCGTGCAAACGCGGCAACCGGTAACCTGAGCATTTTACTGCCGATGGTGACCAGTATTGATGAAGTGGACGAAGCGCGACGCCTGATTGAACGCGCCGGACGCGAAGTGGAAGAGATGATCGGTTACGCAATCCCGAAACCGCGCATCGGCATCATGCTGGAAGTTCCGTCGATGGTGTTTATGTTGCCGCATCTGGCTAACCGGATAGACTTTATCTCGGTCGGAACCAACGATCTCACCCAATACATTCTGGCCGTTGATCGTAACAATACGCGGGTGGCCAGCATTTATGACAGCCTGCATCCGGGGATGTTACGTGCGCTGGCGATGATTGCGCAAGAAGCCGAAAGAAGCGGTATCGATTTGCGCTTATGCGGTGAAATGGCGGGCGATCCGATGTGCGTGGCCATTCTGATCGGCCTGGGTTTCCGTCATTTATCAATGAACGGTCGATCCGTGGCCCGCGTGAAATATCTGCTGCGCCATATCGATTTTGGCGAGGCGCAAACGCTGGCCCAGCGCAGCCTGGAAGCGCAGATGGCGGCAGAAGTACGCCATCAGGTGGCGGCCTTTATGGAGCGCCGTGGCATGGGGGGGCTGATTCGCGGGGGACTGTAGGCCTGATAAGCGTAACGCTGTCAGGCATTACGGGGGAAAGATTACCTATACAGATCTTTTACATCTTCCCGGCATCCGCTGCGATCCCCTTGTGCTATCATTCGCACCTTTGGAGCGCCTGCTTTATGCAGGCGCGCTTATCAATTGCTGTCTGACTTCAGCGAAATAACAAGAACTTGTGGTGACAGATGACCAGTAGCTATCTGCATTTTCCGGATTTCGATCCGGTCATTTTCTCAATCGGACCCGTCGCGCTTCACTGGTACGGCTTGATGTATTTGGTGGGTTTTATTTTCGCGATGTGGCTGGCGACGCGCCGTGCTAATCGTCCGGGCAGTGGCTGGACTAAAAATGAAGTAGAAAACTTACTGTATGCAGGCTTCCTCGGGGTTTTCCTCGGCGGACGTATTGGTTACGTACTGTTCTATAACTTCCCATTGTTCCTCGATAATCCGCTGTATCTGTTCCGCGTCTGGGATGGCGGCATGTCCTTCCACGGCGGGCTTATCGGTGTGATTCTGGTGATGATTATCTTCGCCAGACGCACCAAGCGTTCGTTCTTCCAGGTTTCTGATTTCATCGCTCCGCTGATCCCGTTTGGTCTGGGCGCAGGGCGTCTGGGCAACTTTATCAACGGTGAACTGTGGGGACGCGTCGACCCGAACTTCAAGTATGCCATGCTGTTCCCGGGCTCCCGTACCGAAGATATTTTACTGCTGCAAACCAACCCGCAGTGGCAGTCCATTTTTGATACCTACGGCTCGCTGCCGCGTCACGCCTCGCAGCTTTATGAGATGGCGCTGGAAGGGGTTGTACTGTTTATCATTCTGAACCTGTACATTCGCAAGCCGCGTCCTATGGGGGCGGTGTCCGGTCTGTTCCTGATTGGTTATGGCGCGTTTCGTATTATCGTTGAATTCTTCCGCCAGCCGGACGCACAGTTTACCGGCACCTGGGTGCAGTACATCAGTATGGGACAGATCCTCTCTATCCCGATGATTGTCGCAGGCATTATTATGATGGTTTGGGCGTACCGCCGTAGCCCACAGCAACACGTTTCCTGAGGAACCATGAAACAGTATTTAGAACTGATGCAAAAAGTGCTGGATGAAGGCACAAAGAAAAACGACCGTACCGGAACCGGAACGCTTTCCATTTTTGGCCATCAGATGCGTTTTAATCTGCAGGAAGGGTTCCCGCTGGTTACGACCAAACGCTGCCATTTACGCTCGATCATTCATGAGCTACTGTGGTTTTTGCAGGGCGATACTAACGTTGCCTACCTGCATGAAAACAACGTCTCAATCTGGGATGAATGGGCGGATGAAAACGGTAATTTAGGCCCGGTTTATGGCAAACAGTGGCGCGCGTGGCCAACGCCGGACGGTCGCCATATTGACCAGATCACCACGGTGCTAAACCAGCTGAAAGATGACCCGGACTCTCGACGCATCATCGTTTCCGCATGGAACGTCGGTGAGCTGGATAAGATGGCGCTGGCGCCGTGCCATGCTTTCTTCCAGTTCTATGTGGCGGATGGCAAGCTCTCTTGCCAGCTGTATCAACGTTCGTGCGATGTGTTCCTCGGTCTGCCATTCAACATTGCCAGCTACGCCTTACTGGTACACATGATGGCGCAGCAGTGCGACCTTGAAGTGGGTGATTTTGTCTGGACCGGCGGCGACACGCACCTGTACAGCAATCATATGGATCAAACGCATCTGCAGCTTAGCCGCGAACCGCGCGCGTTGCCGAAGCTGATCATCAAACGTAAGCCTGAATCTATCTTTGATTATCGCTTCGAAGATTTCGAAATCGAAGGCTACGATCCACATCCCGGTATTAAAGCGCCGGTGGCTATCTAACCGGCTTAATGCTGTCACAACCGACGCCTTCGCGCGTCGGTTTTTTTGTCGTAAATCGCGTTTTTCGGCGCTGATTCCTGAAATATTGCAACGCTTTGCAACGTGAAAAATATTCCCCGTAGCTCGTCGTAGAAACCGAATTTCCCGCTCGTTATTCATTTTCCTCACGCCATACTGGCGGCATGAAAAAACAACAAGGCTACACGTTTCTCGAAACCCTGATTGCGATGCTGATTGTCGCGGCGCTTGGCGCGTCCGGGTTGTATGGCTGGCAGTCCTGGCAACAACAACAGCGCCTGTGGCAGACCGCCTGTCAGGTGCGGGACTACCTGCTGCAACTACGTGAAGATGCTAACTGGCGTAACCGCGATCACGTGATAAGCGTGATGGAGGATGGGCCATCGTGGTGTCTGGTCAGTTCTGCGGCTTTACAAGACGGGTGTAAACCGACTTCACCGCTGGTGTTTGCACCGCGCTGGGACGATGTCGAAATGGCAGAGATAACGCCTTCACTGGCCTTTTTTGGGCTGCGCAATACGGCATGGGCTGGACATATTCGTCTGAAAAATGCGGCAGGCGAATGGCGCGTGGTGGTGTCAGGCTGGGGGCGGATCAGGCTTTGCGAGCGCGATGAGGCCAGATCATGTCAGTAAACGAGCGGGGTTTTTCACTGCTGGAGGTGCTCATTGCTATGGTCATTAGCAGCATTTTACTGCTTAGCGCAGCGCGATTTTTACCCGCTCTGCAGCGAGAGATCCTGCGCAATACGCGCCAGCTAGCGCTGGAGGATGAAATATGGCAGCGGGTCTATACCGTGGCAAAACATCTTCAGCGGGCAGGGTATTGCCGGGGAACCTGTGTCGGAGAGGGATTGGTGATATCGGCTAAGGGTGACTGTGTCATTGCCCGTTGGGATGCCAACAGTAACGGCATTTGGGAGAGCGTTCCCGCGAAAGAGTCCGATACCATCGGATTTCGTTTACAGGACAAAGTCCTGGAGACCCAGCGAGGAGCAACGAGTTGTAATGGCAAAGGGTGGGAGAAAATGACCGATCCAGCCACGATAGTGATTCAGGCGTTTAAGGTTGAGCGCCTGAATATTCGCGGATTTCAACCACTCCTTACGTTGCGTTTGCGTGGAGTGAGCAACGTCGAACCGCAAAAAGTCATTGAAGCCTTTTACAGTGTGACAGGTTTCAACCTGTGAATAGTGAGCGAGGTGTTTCGTCCCTGGCGATGGTCCTGCTACTTCTGGTGCTCGGCAGCCTGTTATTGCAGGGTGTTCGCCGACAAGAAACGAGTTTTGCATCGCGTGTTACAACGGAAAGTCGGTCTTTACAACGGCAGGCGGTAGTGCAATCCGCCATCGAATGGGGACGCATGCAGTCCTGGGGCTTACAACCGGCTTTACAGTGTCGGCGTTATACCGGGCAGGATGTCGCGGTTTGCCTGCGACGACTTACTGAGACTTCCGTGCTGCTTATTGCGCATTATGAAGGCGTATCGCTATGGCGTCAGGGAGCGATTATCGATGGCAATATCGAATTTTCGGCGCATGGCTGGAGCGATTTTTGTCCGTTAAAGGCGGTAGCGTTATGTCAGACTCCCTGAACAGACAACATGGTTTTAGCCTGCCGGAAGTGATGCTGGCAATGGTGCTGATGATCATGGTTGTGACTGCGCTATCGGGATACCAGCGGGCGTTGATGAACAGTTTTATCGTCAGAAACCAGTATCAGCAACTCTGGCGTCACGCCTGGCAGCAAACCCAGCTGTATCCGTTTTCACCACCTGTGAACTGGCAGGTTAACCGAATGCAGACAACGGAAGCAGGATGTGTCAGCATCAGCGTTAAAATTTCTTCACCTCTGGGCAGGCAAGGTCAAATGACACGTCTGCATTGCCCGAACCGTCAGTAGTCAGGAGCCGCTATGTTAAGGGTCTACCACTCCAATCGTCTGGATGTGCTGGAAGCGTTAATGGAGTTTATCGTTGAGCGCGAGCGGTTGGACGATCCCTTTGAGCCGGAAATGATCCTGGTGCAAAGCACCGGTATGGCGCAGTGGCTACAAATGACCCTTGCACAGAAATTTGGTATCGCCGCCAACATCGATTTCCCGCTACCCGCGAGTTTTATCTGGGATATGTTTGTGCGCGTGCTGCCGGATATCCCGAAAGAGAGCGCGTTCAGCAAACAGAGCATGAGCTGGAAGTTAATGACTCTGCTGCCGCAATTGCTGGATAACGATGACTTCGCACTGCTGCGACACTATCTGACGGACGACACCGATAAACGTAAGCTGTTTCAACTCTCCTCTCGCGCGGCGGACCTTTTCGATCAGTATTTAGTTTATCGCCCTGACTGGTTAACGCAGTGGGAAGCGGGGCGCCAGATTGAAGGACTCGGCGAGGCTCAGGCATGGCAGGCGCCGTTGTGGAAAGCGCTGGTGGAATACACCGCTGAACTGGGTCAACCGCGCTGGCATCGCGCCAATTTATATCAGCGATTTATTCACACCCTGGAAAATGCGTCTGAATGTCCGCAGGGGCTGCCTTCTCGCGTCTTTATTTGCGGAATTTCGGCGCTACCGCCGGTTTACCTGCAGGCCTTGCAGGCGTTGGGTAAGCACATTGATATTCATCTGCTGTTTACCAACCCTTGTCGCTACTATTGGGGCGACATTAAAGATCCCGCCTGGCTGGCAAAGTTGCTGGCGCGTCAGCGTCGGCACAGTTTTGAAGAACGTCACCTGCCGCTGTTTCGTGATACTCAGAATGCGGCAGGATTGTTTAACAGTGATGGTGAGCAGGATGTAGGCAACCCGATGCTGGCCTCGTGGGGTAAGTTGGGACGTGATTATATTTATCTGCTTTCAGAACTGGAAAACAGCCAGGAGCTGGATGCGTTTGTCGATATAACCCCAGACAATCTTTTGCATAACATTCAGTCGGATATTCTCGAGTTACAAAGCCGGGCCGTGGCGGGCGTTACGCTGGACGAGTATTCCCGGAGCGACAACAAACGACTGCTTGATGTGAACGACAGCAGCGTGACTTTCCATGTCTGCCATAGCCCTCAGCGTGAAGTGGAAATTCTTCATGACCGACTGCTGGCAATGCTGGAAGCAGATCCCACGCTGACGCCGCGCGACATTATCGTGATGGTGGCGGATATCGACAGCTACAGCCCGTTCATTCAGGCGGTTTTTGGCAGCGCGCCAGCCGACCGTTACTTACCCTATGCGATTTCCGACCGTCGGGCGCGTCAGTCTCATCCCGTCTTGCAGGCCTTTATCAGTCTGCTGTCGCTACCGGATAGCCGTTTTGTCTCTGAGGATGTGCTGGCATTACTGGATGTCCCCGTGCTGGCGGCACGTTTCAATATTGATGAAGATGGTCTGCGCTATCTTCGTTTGTGGGTCAATGAATCAGGTATTCGCTGGGGAATTGACGACGATAACGTGCGTGAGCTGGAACTTCCGCCAACGGGTCAGCATACCTGGCAATTTGGTTTAACGCGCATGCTGCTAGGCTATGCGATGGAAAGCGCCCAGGGCGAGTGGCAATCGGTATTGCCCTATGATGAGTCGAGCGGTTTGATTGCGGAACTGGTAGGGCATCTGGCCTCGTTGCTGATGCAGCTTAATCTCTGGCGTCGAGGACTGGCGCAGGAGCGCCCGCTGGAAGAGTGGCTGCCTGTTTGTCGGGACATGCTTAATGATTTCTTCCTGCCGGATGCGGATACCGAAGCGGCGATGACGCTGATTGAACAGCAGTGGCAGGCCATTATTACTGAAGGACTGGGGGCTGAGTATGGCGATGCCGTACCGCTTTCCTTGCTACGTGATGAGCTGGCGCAGCGTCTCGACCAGGAACGCATTAGCCAGCGCTTCCTGGCAGGGCCCGTTAACATTTGTACGCTGATGCCGATGCGCTCTATTCCTTTTAAGGTTGTATGCCTGCTGGGCATGAACGATGGCGTTTATCCGCGTCAGCTTGCGCCGCTGGGCTTTGATCTGATGAGTCAAAAACCGATGCGGGGCGATCGCAGCCGTCGCGATGATGACCGTTATCTGTTCCTCGAAGCATTAATTTCGGCGCAGCAAACGCTCTACATCAGCTACATTGGCCGCTCAATTCAGGATAACAGCGAACGCTTCCCGTCGGTATTGGTGCAGGAACTGATGGATTACATCGGGCAAAGCCACTATTTGCCGGGCGACGAATCGTTGACCTGCGATCAAAGCGAGGCCCGGGTAAAAGCGCACATTACCCGTCTGCATACCCGCATGCCTTTTGACGCACAAAACTATCAGCCCGGCGAACAGCAAAGCTACGCCCGGGAGTGGCTGCCTGCGGCGAGCCTGTCAGGAAAAGCGCATACGGATTTTGTGCAGCCTCTCCCCTTTGAAATGCCAGCCATGTTAACGCTGGAAACGTTACAGCGATTTTGGTCTCATCCGGTACGGGCCTTTTTTCAGATGCGTTTGCAGGTCAACTTTCGTTCTGAAGAAAGTGAGATCCCGGAAACTGAACCTTTTGTTCTGGAAGGATTAACTCGCTATCAGCTTAATCAGCAATTGCTTAACACGCTGGTTGAAGAGAACGATGCTGAACGACTGTTCCGCCGTTTTCGTGCGGCAGGCGTGCTGCCCTATGGGTCATTTGGCGAAATTCTGTGGGATACGCAGCGTCAGGAGATGCAGTCGCTGGCTGAACGCATTATCGCCTGCCGTCAGCCTTGCCAGAGCATGGAGATTGATCTCATCTGTAACGGTGTGCAAATCACCGGTTGGCTGCCGCAGGTGCAAGAGGACGGTTTGTTGCGCTGGCGCCCATCATTAATAAGCATTGCCCAGGGAGTGCAACTTTGGCTGGAACATCTTGTCTATTGTGCCAGTGGCGGTACGGGAGAGAGTCGGTTGTTCCTGCGCAAAGACGGGGAATGGCGTTTCCCTCCACTGGCGGCAGAACAGGCGCTGCTGTATTTGTCGCAGCTCATTGAGGGATATCGGGAAGGCATGTCGTCGCCATTGCTGGTATTACCGGAAAGCGGCGGCGCATGGATAAAAACCTGTTATGACGCTGCAAATGATGCCATGTTAGAGGACGACGATACGCTGCAAAAAGCGCGCAGTAAGTTTTTGCAGGCTTATGAAGGCAACATGATGGTTCGTGGCGAAGGCGATGATATCTGGTATCAACGCCTGTGGCGTCAACTGGATGCCGAGACGCTGGAACGCATTGTTTTACAGTCACAGCGCTATCTGTTACCGATTTTTCGCTTTAACCAGTCCTGATGGTTGTATAAAAATTGCGCAATTTGATGGCTTCCACTATGATGCGCATTCTGTCACGGACTGATTCTTAAAAAGAGAAGATGCTGACTTGTTCAGCACGAAGTCTTGCCCTGTTCATGCCACGTATTGATACGTGGTTTGCAGTGAACAGGTGAATACGTTAATGATGAGGTTTGTGAATGCCCCGCAGCACCTGGTTCAGCGCATTACTGTTGTTCGTCGCCCTTTGGGTTCCCGTAAGTCAGGCAGATACCGGTTGGCAGCCTTTAGCTGAAACCATCCGTAAAAGCGATAAAGATACCCGCCAGTATCAGGCCGTGCGCCTTGATAACGGCATGGTCGTGTTGCTGGTATCCGATCCGCAGGCCGTGAAATCCCTTTCTGCACTGGTGGTGCCTGTTGGCTCGCTGGAAGATCCGGACGATCATCAGGGGCTGGCGCATTATCTCGAACACATGTGTCTGATGGGCTCGAAAAAATACCCGCAGCCCGACAGCCTGGCTGAATTCCTGAAAATGCATGGCGGCAGCCACAATGCCAGCACAGCGCCTTACCGTACGGCTTTTTATCTTGAAGTCGAAAACGACGCGCTGGTGGGGGCAGTGGATAGACTGGCGGACGCGATCGCCGATCCGTTGCTGGATAAAAAATATGCCGATCGCGAGCGTAACGCGGTGAACTCCGAGCTGACGCTGGCGCGTACCCGGGATGGGATGCGTATGGCGCAGGTTAGCGCTGAGACGATCAACCCGGCGCACCCTGGCTCGCGTTTCTCCGGCGGAAATCTGGAGACATTAAGCGATAAACCGGGTAACCCGGTGGTGCTGGCATTACAAAAATTTCATGAAAAGTACTACTCCGCGAACCTGATGAAGGCGGTGATTTATAGTAATAAACCACTGCCAGAGTTGGCGCGGATAGCCGCTGATACTTTCGGCCGCGTACCGAACAGAAATATCGAAAAACCGGAAATCACCGTACCGGTTGTCACCGACGCGCAGAAAGGCATCATCATCCACTATGTGCCGGCGATGCCGCGCAAAGTCTTGCGCGTCGAGTTTCGTATCGATAACAACAGCGCAAAGTTCCGCAGTAAAACTGATGAACTGATAACCTACCTGATTGGCAATCGTAGTCATGGTACGCTGTCCGACTGGCTGCAAAAACAGGGGCTGGTGGAGGGCATTCGCGCCGATTCCGATCCGGTGGTTAATGGCAACAGCGGGGTATTAGCCATTTCTGCGACGTTAACCGACAAAGGGTTGGCGAACCGCGATGAAGTTGTTGCGGCCATCTTTAGCTATCTCAATCTGTTACGTGAGAAAGGCGTCGATAAACGCTACTTTAACGAACTGGCACACGTGCTGGATCTCGATTTCCGTTATCCTTCAATCACTCGTGATATGGACTACGTGGAATGGCTGGCTGATACCATGATCCGCGTTCCCGTCGAGCATACGTTGGATGCGGTGAATATTGCCGACCAATATGATGCGCAAGCCATTGCGCAACGTCTGGCAATGATGACGCCGCAGAATGCGCGTATCTGGTATATCAGCGCGAAAGAACCGCATAATAAAACCGCTTATTTTGTCGATGCGCCTTATCAGGTGGACAAAATCAGCGACAAAACCTTTGCTGACTGGCAGCAAAAAGCACAGGGCATTGCGCTGTCTTTGCCAGAGCTGAACCCCTACATTCCGGATGATTTCACGCTGATCAAAGCGGATAAAAAATACGCTCACCCGGAACTGATCGTCGATGAGCCGGATTTGCGCGTGGTGTATGCGCCGAGCCAGTATTTTGCCAGCGAGCCGAAGGCTGATGTCAGCGTGATCCTGCGTAACCCGAAAGCGATGGACAGCGCGCGCAACCAGGTATTATTCGCCCTGAACGATTACCTGGCGGGAATCGCGCTCGATCAGTTAAGCAACCAGGCATCGGTGGGTGGAATAGGTTTTTCGACCAACGCTAACAATGGTCTGATGCTTAACGCTAACGGTTACACTCAACGTCTGCCGCAGCTTTTTCAGGCGTTATTAAGCGGTTATTTCAGCTACACCTCAACGGATGAACAACTGGCACAGGCGAAATCCTGGTACGCCCAGATGATGGACTCTGCGGAAAAAGGTAAAGCCTACGATCAGGCGATTATGCCGGTGCAAATGCTGTCTCAGGTGCCCTATTTCTCACGCGATGAACGTCGCGCGCTATTGCCATCCATTACGTTGCAAGAGGTGATGTCCTACCGCGATGCGTTAAAAGCGGGGGCGCGGCCTGAGTTCCTGGTGGTGGGTAATATGAGCAAAGCTCAGGCTACAACCATGGCGCAGGATATTCAGAAACAGCTTGGCGCGAATGGCTCGCAGTGGTGCCGGAACAAAGAAGTGGTCGTGGACAAGAAGCAGTCCGTCATCTTTGAGAAAGCGGGCAGCAGCACGGATTCTGCGCTGGCGGCGGTATTTGTGCCAACTGGCTATGACGAATACAGCAGTTCAGCCTACAGCGCCATGTTAGGGCAAATTGTTCAGCCGTGGTTCTACAACCAACTGCGTACTGAAGAGCAGTTAGGCTATGCCGTATTTGCTTTCCCGATGAGCGTTGGGCGTCAGTGGGGGATGGGGTTCCTGTTACAAAGCAGTGATAAGCAACCGTCTTACCTCTGGGAGCGTTATAAAGCATTTTTCCCGACGGCGGAAGCGAAGCTGCGGACAATGAAACCTGAAGAGTTTGCACAAATTCAGCAGGCGATCATTGCGCAAATGCTACAGGCGCCGCAAACGCTGGGGGAAGAAGCCTCACAGTTAAGCAAAGATTTTGATCGCGGCAATATGCGCTTCGATTCACGTGATAAAATAGTGGCTCAGATTAAACTGCTGACGCCGCAAAAACTTGCCGACTTCTTCCATCAGGCGGTGGTTGAGCCGCAAGGCATGGCGATACTGTCACAGGTTTCCGGCAGTCAGAACGGGAAAGCAGAATACGTGCGCCCGGAAGGCTGGAAAGTGTGGCAGACCGTCAGCGCGTTGCAGCAAACCTTACCCCTGATGAGTGACAAGAATGAATGATGCCGCTGAGTCCCTTGATCCACTGCGCTTGCCCCTGACGGGCGAGCGCCTGATTGAAGCCTCTGCGGGCACCGGTAAAACTTTTACCATCGCCGCCCTGTATTTACGTTTACTGCTTGGACTGGGCGGCTCTGCCGCCTTTCCACGTCCTCTGACCGTTGAAGAACTGTTAGTGGTCACCTTTACCGAGGCGGCCACAGAGGAACTGCGTGGCCGAATTCGTAGCAACATTCATGAGCTGCGCATTGCCTGCCTGCGTGAAACCACCGACAACCCGCTATATGCCCGTTTGTTAGACGAAATAGCCGATAAAAAACAGGCCGCCCAGTGGCTGCTATTGGCTGAAAGACAGATGGATGAAGCGGCGGTGTTTACCATTCATGGTTTTTGTCAGCGCATGCTGAGCCTCAACGCCTTTGAGTCAGGCATGCTGTTTGAACAGCAACTGATTGAAGACGAATCACTGCTGCGTTATCAGGCGTGCGCGGACTTCTGGCGGCGGCATTGCTATCCGTTGTCCCGCGACATTGCGCAGGTCATTTTTGAAACGTGGAAAGGTCCTCAGGCGCTATTGAGGGATATCGATCGCTATCTGCAGGGCGAAGCGCCGGTGATCAAGGCTCCCCCGTCCGATGACGAAACGCTGGCCTCCCGACACGAACAAATTCTCGCCCGCATTAACCGGATTAAGCAGCAATGGCGCGGCTCTGTTGATGAGCTGGACGGGCTGCTGGAAGCCTCAGGGATCGACCGACGTAAATTCAATCGCGGTAACCAGAGCAAGTG
>NZ_JAHLQZ010000113.1:0-13073 GCF_018919505.1 Citrobacter sp. S55_ASV_140 | reverse complement strand
CGGCTGCGGCGTACTGGTGGAGGCAGGGAGATTCACCTTCACATCTACTGTTGCCAGCGGCGCGGCCACCATAAAGATGATCAATAAAACCAACATAACGTCGATAAACGGCGTCACGTTGATTTCATGCATTTCACCGTTATCGTCCAGGTTTTCATTAAAGCTCATTGCCATGGAACATTACCCTACACGTAATTTCTGCGCAGCACGTACCGGATGCGCGGAGGCGCTGGCGTTCAGGTCCAGATCGCGGCTTTGCAGCAACAGCACCTGCGCCGCGACATCGCCCAGCATCGCTTTATAGCTGCCAATCTGACGTGCGAAAATATTGTAGATGACGACCGCAGGAATCGCCGCAACCAGACCAATCGCGGTCGCTAACAGCGCTTCTGCAATACCCGGCGCAACAACGGCCAGGTTGGTGGTTTGGGTTTGTGCGATCCCGATGAAGCTGTTCATGATGCCCCATACCGTACCGAATAAACCCACGAATGGCGAGATTGCCCCGATGGTGGCCAGGTATCCGTTACCGCGTCCCATATGACGACCTACTGCCGCCACACGACGCTCCAGACGGAAACCGGTGCGCTCTTTAATACCTTCGTTGTCGTCACTGCCTTCCGACAGTTCCAGCTCGTTCTGCGCTTCATAAATCAACTGTGCGCCAAGGCTTTTAGCATCGAATCCTGCGGCAATCTCGTTTGCCTGGTCTAAAGAGCGGGCATCCGCCAGCAGTTGCTGTTCACGCTTAAGACGGCGTTTCTGAGTAAAGAACTCAAGGCTCTTACTAAAGAAGATAGCCCAGGTGACCACTGACGCTAAAATCAGCCCAATCATCACGCACTTCACCACGATATCGGCGTGCTGATACATACCCCAGACGGAAAGGTCCGTCTGCATCAAATTATTACCCACTCTGTATCTCCAGGACGCAAATCACAAAATCTAAGCGTAATCATATCAAAACAACGTCGAATTGATAGTCGTTCTCATTACTATTTACATATTGCCGCACCTTTGGTTTCTTTTCCTTGCGCTTACGCAGTAAAAAAGTCACCAGAAGCATTTTGAGATTATTTTCTACTGTATGACCTTTCTGCAGGATGCGTCATCTTTGATTCATGGTAGTTTAGACATCCAGACGTATAAAAACAGGTAATACACCATGGCAGATAAACAACTTGAAACCAAACTCGTGCACGCAGGACGGAGTAAAAAGTACACGCTGGGCTCGGTAAATAGCGTGATCCAGCGCGCTTCTTCGCTGGTGTTTGACAGCGTTGAGGCAAAAAAGCAGGCCACGCGCAACCGTGCTAACGGTGCGCTTTTCTACGGACGTCGTGGAACCCTGACGCATTTTTCGCTGCAGGAAGCCATGTGCGAACTGGAAGGCGGCGTGGGCTGCGCGTTGTTCCCTTGCGGCGCGGCAGCCGTTGCCAACACCATCCTTGCCTTTGTGGAACAAGGCGATCATGTGTTGATGACCAATACCGCCTATGAACCCAGCCAGGACTTCTGCACCAAAATTCTCGGCAAACTAGGCGTCTCAACGGGCTGGTTTGATCCGCTGGTGGGTGCCGATATTGTGAAGCACATTCAGCCGAACACCAAAGTTGTCTTTCTGGAATCACCCGGCTCCGTCACCATGGAGGTACATGATGTGCCGGCAATTGTAGCCGCCGTCAGAAGCGTTGCGCCTGATGCAGTCATCATGATTGATAACACCTGGGCTGCCGGCGTGCTGTTCAAGGCGCTGGATTTCGGTATCGATATCTCGATTCAGGCGGGTACGAAATACCTGATTGGTCATTCCGACGGCATGGTCGGCACAGCGGTATCCAATGCCCGTTGCTGGGATCAACTGCGCGAAAATGCCTATCTGATGGGACAAATGCTCGACGCCGATACCGCCTATATGACCAGCCGTGGATTACGCACGCTGAGCGTACGCTTACGCCAGCATCATGAAAGCAGCTTAAAGGTCGCCGAGTGGCTGTCCAACCACCCACAGGTCGCCCGCGTTAATCACCCGGCGCTGCCCGGCAGTAAAGGCCATGAATTCTGGAAACGTGATTTTACCGGCAGCAGCGGGCTATTCTCCTTTGTATTGAATAAGAAGCTAAATAATGAAGAGTTAGCCGCGTATCTGGATCACTTCAGCCTGTTCAGCATGGCCTACTCCTGGGGCGGTTTTGAGTCACTGATTCTCGCCAACCAGCCGGAGCACATTGCGGCAATCCGTCCGCAAGGCGAGGTGGACTTCAGCGGAACGCTTATCCGTTTGCATATCGGTTTAGAGAATGTTGACGATCTGATTGCCGATTTAGCCGCAGGATTTGCCCGAATCGAGTAACATTGCCATAGATGGACATATATGCAGACACTTCTGGTGGAAAAGTCTGCAATTGTTGCGTCCGGGATCAAGGCATCCCGGACAATTCAGGAGTACAATCCACACATAAACGCTGTTCCACAGGAAAGTCCATGGTAGTTATTCAAGATATTGTCTCCGCGCTCTGGCAACACGACTTTGCCGCGCTGGCGGATCCACACGTTGTGAGCGTGGTGTACTTCGTCATGTTCGCCACACTGTTTTTAGAAAATGGCCTGCTGCCCGCCTCCTTTTTACCCGGAGACAGCCTGTTATTACTGGCTGGTGCGCTGATCGCCCAGGACGTGATGAGTTTTTTACCTACCATAGCTATTCTGACCGCCGCCGCCAGCCTGGGCTGCTGGCTCAGTTACATTCAGGGACGCTGGCTGGGCAACACACGAACGGTAAAAGGCTGGCTGGCGCAATTACCTGAAAAATATCATCAGCGCGCCACCTGCATGTTTGACCAACACGGCCTGATGGCGCTGCTGGCCGGGCGCTTCCTGGCGTTCGTACGCACCTTGCTGCCGACCATGGCGGGAATTTCAGGGTTGCCTAACCGTCGATTCCAGTTTTTTAACTGGCTGAGCGGCCTGCTGTGGGTCACCGTCGTCACCAGCTTTGGCTACGCGCTGAGCATGATCCCGTTCGTTAAACGCCATGAAGATCAGGTGATGACCTTTTTAATGATCCTACCGATTGCCCTGTTAACCGCAGGTCTGTTGGGAACCCTGTTCGTGGTGATTAAAAAAAAATACTGTAGCGCCTGAGTCGCATCCGTAGGCCGGATAATCTCCGGCATTTTGCCTTATGGCGCGCAGCTTTAAGGCCTACGGTGTACCTTTCAGACGGACAAGAAATCAACTCCCCTGCATCATCCGAATTCTGGCCGCATCTTCCCCCGGCGTCACGCCAAAGAAACGTTTGAACTCCCGGCTAAACTGCGATGCGCTCTCATAGCCGACACGCATGGCTGCCGCACTGGCCTTCATCCCGTCATGAATCATCATCATCCGCGCTTTATGCAGACGATAGCTTTTAAGATATTGCAGCGGCGACGTGCTGGTCACCGCTTTAAAATTATGATGAAACGCCGACACGCTCATGTTCGCCTCTGCCGCCAGCTGTTCTACATTGAGATTTTCGGTGTATTTGGTTTCAATCCGCTTCAGCACCCGGCTTATCAAGCTGAAATGCGTCTGACGACTGACCAGCGCAAGTAACGCGCCGCCGCGCGGCCCGGTCAGCACATGGTAGAGGATCTCGCGAATGATCTGTTTGCCGAGAATACGCGCATCCAACGGACGCTCCATCACATCCAACAGGCGCTCAGCGGCGCAGAGAATTTCGTCTGAAAGCGTCGCGGAGTTAATTCCACTGGCTGCCATGGCAGGCTGAAACAGCTCATCTTCTCCAATGTCCATCAACAGCTCCTGCAATTGCAGGATATCGACATTCAGATAAATTCCGGCCAACGGAACCTCCGGTGTCGCATACGTTTCACATTCAAAGGGTAAAGGTACGGTTAGCAGCAAGTATTCATTGGCGTCATAACGAAATATACGTTCATTGATATAACCAATTTTATGGCCCGAAAAGAGAAATATGATGCCTGGCTGATACATGACCGGTGTGCGCGCCGCTGGCTCCGTTCCGTGCAGCAGGCGGACATCTGGCAGCAATGCACTGAGTTTATTTTCATTGTTTTTCAGCTGCTTAATTTTATCTGTCAGCAGAAGGCAGATCTCTTCACGGTTCATAAAGCACCATTTCATCATCGGTTTGCGACCCTGACATAATGCGCAGATTTATCCGTTTTCTCCAGTAATCTGTAGAAATGGGCAAGACATCGGCAGAAATGAGCATTGAGAGCAGCGCGGCTGGCGACCACAATGTTCATCATCCGGCAGACACTCTCCTGCCCTCTTTTTTACCCACACAAGGGAACGAGCAATGAACAATTTTAATCTCCATACCCCAACCCGAATTCTGTTCGGTAAAGGCGCTATTGCAGAGCTGCGCGACCAAATCCCTCAGGATGCCCGCGTACTGATTACCTACGGCGGCGGCAGTGTGAAAAAAACCGGTGTCCTGGCACAGGTTCAGGATGCACTGAAAGGCCTGGACGTGCTGGAGTTTGGCGGTATTGAGCCAAACCCGTCTTATGAAACGCTAATGAATGCGGTAAAGCTCGTGCGTGATGAAAAAGTAACGTTCCTGCTGGCAGTGGGCGGCGGTTCGGTACTGGACGGCACCAAATTCATCGCGGCAGCAGCACAGTACGCTGACGGCATCGACCCATGGCGTATTCTGGAAACTCACGGCAACGACGTAAAAAGCGCCATCCCGATGGGCTCCGTATTAACCCTGCCCGCCACCGGTTCTGAATCTAACTCCGGCGCGGTCATCTCGCGGAAAACCACCGGCGACAAACTGGCCTTTATGACCCCGTTTGTACAACCGGTATTTGCCGTTCTGGATCCGGTTTACACCTATACCCTGCCGCCACGTCAGGTTGCGAACGGCGTTGTAGATGCCTTCGTGCATACCGTTGAGCAGTATGTAACTTATCCGGTCGACGGGAAAATTCAGGATCGCTTTGCCGAAGGCATTCTGCTTACGCTGATCGAAGAAGGTCCGAAAGCCTTGCTGGAGCCGGAAAACTACAACGTGCGTGCGAACGTGATGTGGGCGGCAACCCAGGCGCTGAACGGCCTGATTGGCGCAGGCGTACCGCAGGACTGGGCAACCCATATGCTGGGCCACGAACTGACCGCGATGCATGGTCTGGATCATGCGCAAACGCTGGCCATCGTTCTGCCTGCGCTGTGGAATGAAAAACGCGATAACAAGCGTGCCAAACTGCTGCAATACGCAGAGCGTATCTGGAATATCACCGAAGGTTCCGAAGACCAGCGTATCGATGCCGCCATTGCCGCTACCCGTGCTTTCTTCGAACAAATGGGCGTACCAACTCGCTTGTCTGACTACGGTCTGGACGGTAGCTCCATCCCGGCGCTGCTGGAAAAACTGCAAGCGCACGGCGGTACGAAACTGGGTGAACATCAGGACATTACGCTCGACGTCAGCCGTCGGATTTACGAAGCTGCCCGCTAAGGTTTTTTAACCTCCGCCTTTCGTTTTTGGGTATTTATACCAGACTTAAGTCACACCTAACTCACCGGAGCTTGCTCCGGTGACTGTAATCCAGGGGGGAATTATGACCGGTCCAACCATTATCAAGCTACAGGATGGTAACGTCATGCCGCAACTGGGCCTGGGGGTCTGGAAGGCAAGCAACGAAGAAGTCATTACCGCTATCCATAAAGCACTGGAAGTGGGTTATCGTTCGATTGATACCGCCGCCGCATACAAAAACGAAGAAGGTGTCGGCAAAGCGATACGTAATGCCGGCGTGCCGCGGGAAGAGTTATTCATCACCACCAAGCTGTGGAATGATGATCAGAAACGCGCCCGGCAAGCCTTACTCGAAAGCATGGAGAAACTCCAGCTCGATTACCTCGATCTTTACCTGATGCACTGGCCTGTTCCGGCGATCGATCACTACGTTGAAGCGTGGGAAAACATGATCGATCTGCAAAAAGAAGGGCTGATTAAGAGCATCGGCGTGTGCAACTTTCAGATCAATCATCTCCAGCGCCTGATCGATGAAACTGGCGTTCATCCCGTGATCAACCAGATAGAACTGCACCCACTTATGCAGCAGCGCCAGCTTCATGCCTGGAACGCCACGCATAAGATCCAGACCGAATCCTGGAGTCCATTGGCGCAGGGCGGGAAAGACGTCTTCGACCAAAAGATCATCCGTGACCTCGCAGAGAAATATGGTAAATCACCAGCGCAGATTGTCATCCGCTGGCATCTGGATAACGGTCTGGTGGTTATTCCGAAATCGGTGACGCCTGCCCGTATCGCTGAAAACTTTAACGTCTGGGACTTCCGCCTGGATAAAGAAGAATTAGGCGAAATCGCGAAACTCGATCAGGGCAGACGGCTGGGACCAGACCCGGACCAGTTCGGCGGTTAATCTCTTCTCTCCGGCCCGACACTCCCGTCGGGCCTTGCTGGCAATGAAATATCAGGAAACAATTAACATACATATATTGATGTATTTCTTGCAGTCGCTGGAGCAGCATTGCGCAACATAACCTGTTAATTATTCAATAAATATATTCATCTAATGAATATATTTACCACACCTATAGGTGCGTAATCGTGGCTGATAAAAAAAGTAATGGCGTCAAATGGCTCCCATTAATTCTTATAGTACTCATTTCTGCCGGTCTCTGGCAGCTTACTCCCCCTACTGGGTTAAGTGCGCCAGCCTGGCATTCGGCAATTATCTTCGTTGCCACCATCGCCTCTATTGTGGCGAAAGTCTTACCCATCGGCGCGGTCGGCATTATTGGTATTACGGTGTTCGCACTCGCCTATGCTGCCGGGGATAAAACCGCCAGCGGCGCCATCACCACGGCACTCAGCGAACTGAACAGCTCACTTATCTGGCTTATCGTCGTGGCCTTTATGATTGCCCGTGGGTTTATCAAAACCGGCCTCGGACGACGCATTGCATTGCAGATGATCCGCCTGCTCGGCAAGCGCACGCTGGGACTCGCCTACGGTCTGGCTTTTGCCGATCTGATCCTCTCTCCCGCTATGCCGAGTAATACGGCGCGCTGCGGCGGCGTCATCTATCCGATTGCCGACTCTCTGGCGCGTAGTTTCCATTCGAACCCGGAAGATGAGTCCCGCAGTAAAATCGGCACCTTTCTTATCACCTGTATTGGCAACGTCAACGACGTGACGGCAGCACTGTTTATGACCGGCTATACCGGCAACCTGCTGGCAGTAAAACTGGCGGCCAACGCCGGGGTTACGCTGACCTGGGGCGGCTGGTTTATGGCGGCGCTGCTACCTTGTCTGGTCTCTTTGCTGCTCGTTCCGCTACTGGTCTACTGGCTGGTGCGCCCGGAAATCAAACACACGCCGGATGCCCCTAACCTGGCGCGCAAAGAGCTGGCGGAAATGGGCCGCATGTCACGCGGTGAATGGCTGATGCTGGCAACCGTCGGCGTACTGCTGGTGCTGTGGATTTTTGGCGATACGCTGGGCGTTGACGCCACCACCGCCTCGTTTGTAGGGCTGTCGATTTTATTGCTGAGCGGCGTGCTGAGCTGGGAGGACGTCAAAAGTGAGAAAGGGGCATGGGATACGCTGATTTGGTTTGCCGCATTACTGATGATGGCGAATCAGTTGAAAAAACTGGGCTTCACCACCTGGTTTGGCAATCTGATTGGCGATAGCCTGAGCAGTACTATGCACGGGACCAGTTGGGTGATCGTCCTGCTACTGCTGAACGCCGCCTATTTCTATACCCACTACTTTTTTGCCAGCGGAAATGCGCAGATTGCCGCGCTGTATGCCGTTTTCCTCGGCGTCGGGCTGCATCTGAATATTCCCGCGGCCCCCACGGCGCTAATGCTGGCCTTCACCAGCAGTTTGTACTGCTCGCTCACCCAGTACACTCATGCTCGCGGTCCAATTCTGTTTGGCGCAGGGTACGTTCCAACGGGCGTCTGGTGGCGCACAGGATTTATCATCAGCCTGTTTAACCAGGCGGTCTTTATTACCGTGGGTCTGATGTGGTGGAAGGTGTTGGGTCTGTACTAAACTGACTGCGTTCTGAGGAATACCTTACCTGCGGAGAAAAGGAATGACCTGTATTTTCTGTCAAATTGTTGAAGGCAAAGCGCCCTGCCATAAGGTATGGGAAGACGAGCACCACCTGGCTTTTCTGTCGATTTTCCCGAACACCGACGGTTTTACCGTGGTGATCCCGAAAAAGCATTACCCGAGCTATGCCTTCGATATGCCGCCGCAGGCGTTAGCGGACCTGATGCTGGCGACCCAAAAAGTGGCTAAGAAACTGGATAAGGCTTTCCCGGATGTTAGTCGTACGGGAATGTTCTTCGAAGGTTTCGGCGTAGACCATGTGCACAGTAAATTAAGTCCCATGCACGGTACTGGCGATTTAACCCACTGGAAACCGATTGAATCGCGGCAGAACAAATTTTTCGAGCAGTATGAAGGATATCTGTCGTCACACGATCATGAACGGGCTGATGACGAAAAACTGGCCGCATTAGCGGCCAGAATTCGTGAGGCATAAATACTGATCTCTTCTGCCCGATAGCGGTGCAAGCACCTTATCCGGGCAAGACAGATTAACGTCCCGCCACTTTCCCGCGTTTTTTGTTCGCGGCAGGCGTCTGACGCTGGTGCGCCACTGGCGTGTGTTTGGTCAGCGCCGGACGAGTATGACGGTTCTGCCGACGCGCTTCGCGCATCTCTTCCAGCGTAGGCGCCGGAACCAGACATTCGCGACGCCCGCCGATCAGATGCTTTTTACCCATATCTTCCAGCGCCTGGCGGATTAACGGCCAGTTGGCCGGATCGTGGTAGCGCAACAGGGCTTTATGCAGACGACGCTGCTTATCACCTTTCGGCACCACCACGTCTTCACTCTTATAACCAATTTTACCCAACGGGTTTTTCCCGGTGTAATACATGGTTGTGGAGTTCGCCAACGGCGATGGATAGAAGTTCTGCACCTGATCCAGACGGAAACGACGTTGTTTCAGCCACAGCGCCAGATTCACCATATCCTCATCACGCGTACCCGGGTGCGCGGAGATAAAATACGGGATCAGGTACTGCTCTTTACCGGCCTGTTTAGAGTAGGTATCGAACAATTCCTTGAAGCGATCGTAGCTGCCCATCCCCGGCTTCATCATCTTCGACAGCGGGCCTTCTTCAGTATGCTCTGGCGCAATCTTCAGATAGCCGCCCACGTGATGGGTAGCCAGTTCTTTGATGTAGCGTGGGTCTTCCACCGCGATGTCATAGCGCACACCGGATGCGATAAGGATCTTTTTAATGCCTTTGAGATCACGCGCCCGGCGATAGAGGTTAATTGTCGGCTCATGATTGGTATCCATGTGCGGACAAATATCCGGATAGACGCATGACAGACGACGGCAGGTTTGCTCCGCACGCGGTGACTTACAGCGCAGCATATACATGTTCGCCGTTGGGCCGCCGAGATCGGAAATCACGCCGGTAAAGCCCGGGACAGTGTCGCGAATGGCTTCGATTTCATTGATGATCGAATCTTCAGAGCGACTCTGGATGATACGGCCTTCGTGCTCTGTTATCGAACAGAACGAGCAGCCGCCAAAGCAGCCACGCATAATGTTGATCGAGAAACGGATCATCTCATAGGCCGGAATACGGCTGTCGCCATACGCCGGATGCGGTACACGCTTGTACGGTAACGCAAAGACGCTGTCCATCTCTTCGGTAGACAGCGGAATAGCTGGCGGGTTGATCCAGATGTAGCGATCGCCATGCTTTTGCATCAGCGCACGCGCGCAGCCTGGGTTAGTTTCGTGGTGCAGGATACGCGACGCATGCGCATACAGCACTTTATCGCCCTTCACTTTTTCGAAGGACGGTAGCAGCACGTAGGTTTTTTCCCACGGTTTCGGACGCGGCGGCTGCACGGTGACCGCTTTCGCTTCCTGCTTTTTCGGTGCGACAGGTTTGTTATCAGCACACGGCAGATCTTCACCGTAAGGATGCGGGATCGGGTCAATCTTGCCTGGCGTGTCGAGACGCGTAGAATCCACCCCACTCCAGCCCGGCAACGCTTCTTTAACCATAATAGCGGTGTTACGCACATCGCGGATCTGATCGATAGTTTCCCCCATCGCCAGACGATGCGCCACTTCCACCAGCGGACGTTCGCCGTTGCCGAACATCAGCATATCGGCTTTCGAATCCACCAAAACGGAGCGGCGAACGGTATCAGACCAGTAATCGTAGTGCGCGGTGCGGCGCAGGCTGGCCTCAATGCCGCCAAGAATAACCGGCACATCTTTCCATGCTTCTTTACAGCGCTGGGTATAGACCAGCGTGGCGCGGTCCGGACGTTTACCCGCCACGTTGTCCGGCGTGTAGGCATCATCATGGCGCAGTCGGCGATCGGCGGTATAACGGTTGATCATCGAGTCCATGTTGCCAGCGGTCACACCAAAGAACAGGTTCGGTTTACCCAAACGCATAAAATCGTCTTTGTTGTTCCACTCCGGCTGGGCGATAATTCCGACGCGAAAGCCCTGAGCTTCCAGCATACGGCCACAAATCGCCATACCAAAGCTTGGGTGGTCGACGTAGGCATCGCCGGTCACCAGAATGATGTCGCAGCTATCCCAGCCAAGTTGGTCCATTTCGTCACGTGACATCGGCAAAAACGGTGCCGGGCCAAAACAGGCAGCCCAGTACTGCGGCCAGGAGAAAAGGTCTCTGTCCGGTTGGATCAGGGATATTGCGCTCATAGGGCTTCCAAAAATGGTAAAAAAATAATCAAAGGCCGGGGATTATACGCTGTATGTCGGCAAGAAATGAAGTGGAGTCTGAACCAGACCAGTAGAAAGTTGTATAAATTGTTAAATTTTACGACAGCCATTTTTATCAATCATAATTAACACCATGCCGGCCAGCTGAGATCACTCTTTTCGGCGGGGGATTTTTCATTGCGACTCAACGATTCACTGCATATTTCCCAGTTACGGGTTGTTGTTCACCTGTGCGGATTTCTGGTTCTTCTCTACAGCTTCTCCATGCTGCCGCCGATGACCATCGCTCTGTTAAATAAAGAGCGGAGCTTTTTCGCATTTTTCAGCACATTTATGACTTTCTTTACCCTCGGCGGCGGGGCGTGGCTGGCAACCAAACATGCGGGAATTCAACTGAGAACCCGAGATGGATTCGTCATTATCGTTTTGTTCTGGCTACTGTTTTCGTTAATTAGCGCAATGCCGATGTGGATGGACGATGGCTTAAATCTCTCCTTTGCCGATGCCCTGTTCGAAGGGGTTTCCGGGATTACCACCACAGGCGCAACGGTGATTGACGACGTCAGCGCCTTGCCGAAATCGTATCTTTACTATCGTGCTCAGCTCAATTTTATTGGCGGCCTGGGCGTTATTGTCCTCGCCGTGGCGGTATTACCGCTGCTGGGTATTGGCGGCATGAAACTGTATCAGTCTGAAATGCCTGGCCCCTTCAAAGAAGAACGCCTCACGCCAAGGCTTGCCGATACCGCACGTACGCTGTGGTTGACCTACGTCATTCTGGGTCTTATTTGTACTCTGGCCTACTGGGCTGCCGGGATGTCGTTTTTCGACGCCTTATGCCACGGGCTGTCGACGGTCTCTCTTGGCGGATTTTCCACTCGCAGCGAGAGCATCGGCTTTTATAACAGCCACGCTATAGAACTCGTCGCCGGACTGTTCTCACTGTTATCCGCGTTTAACTTCACCCTCTGGTACGTTGCTATTGTAAAACGTACCTTCAAGCCCTTTCGTCGTAATGCCGAGCTGCGTTTCTTTCTGCTAATTGCGCTGGTGGTCACGCTGATCGCCACCTGGCAGGTCTGGCGGGCAGGTATGTACGGGCTAACGGACAGCCTGGTGCATGCCTTTTTTCTGGCCAGCTCCATGCTGACGGATAATGGCCTGTCAACGGCGGATTACGCGCAGTGGCCCTCGCACACGATCTTCATGCTGCTTAGCGCCAGCTTCTTCGGCGGTTGTGTGGGATCGACGTGCGGGGGAATTAAAGTGCTGCGCTTTTTGATTATGTTCAAGCAGTGCCGCCAGGAATTACACCAGCTCGCGCATCCTCGCGCCCTGCTGAACATCAAAGTGGGTAACAGCGTGGTAAGCGACAGGGTGGTGCGTTCGGTATGGAGCTTTTTCTTTCTCTACGTTTTGTTCACCAGCTTTTTTATCTGGGCGCTCAATCTGATGGGCTACGATCTCTTCTCCTCTTTCGCCACCGTCGCCGCCTGCATCAACAATATGGGGCTGGGATTTGGCGTTACCGCCACGACGTTTGGCACGTTAAATGAGGAGGCAAAGCTGCTGATGTGCGCGGCCATGATCATGGGGCGTCTGGAGATTTACCCCATACTGATCCTGTTTTCGCGCATGTTCTGGCGGGCGTAACGCAAACCCCGGCGCGTTACGGCGCCGGGTTCACCAGGATCTGACCGATCGAGCCACGATCCGCCATTTCCAGCGTCTGGCTGTTAAAGTAGAACGGGAAATGCGCCCAGGAAGGCTGACCGTAATAAACCAGTAGCTCGACCTGACCATCTACCCAAACGGTATCTTTCCAGCCTCTGTCTTCCGGGAACGGCATCGCGCCGTTCACATTACGGATCAGGAACGAGACGCCCTCAATATGGAAAGACTGCGGCATATCCGCCCGCACCGTCCAGCGCTCCCAGGTACCCTGCTGCGCGGTAATATCCATGCGGTTGACGTCCCACAACTGACCGTTGATCCCCGGATCGTCATCCAGGCTGATATCACGGCTGCGAATCGGCGAACCGCTGAGGATCTCGGTTGGCAGCAGGCGCATTGGCAGGCTGTCAGTCACCAACGGCAAGAGGCCGGTTGGTCGCAGAGTCAGCACCAGCGTGGAGATAAGAATACTTGATGGTTCAAAGAATCCCCGGATCCTGTCGACAATGCTGGCCGCCTCGCCACAGGTAATAGAGACCTCATTACCGTTAGTCATATCCACCAGGATCTGTCTCTTATACACATCT
>NZ_JAHLQZ010000112.1:0-13271 GCF_018919505.1 Citrobacter sp. S55_ASV_140 | reverse complement strand
CTTACTGCGTTCGAAGATAAAGTTATTTTTCATTTTGATACTGTATCTGCTCATTTATATTTAGTAGAGGTCAGGACTGCTGGAAAATTTGAAGATGGTAATGTGCGACTCATTTTCTCTACAGATGAAACGTCATCTGAATATAAATTATGTCTCACGGGAAGTGCTACAGCGAAAGGTTATGCCTATCAGTTGATATCTGGCCCTGACGTTTTTGTACAGCGTGGTGAATCTGAACCTGTATCACTATCAGAGTATATGGAAATTGATCCAGTAATGATTCATTACTCCGATGGCTCATTTTCATACAACGCTCATATAGTCCATGTAAGCCAAAATATTGGCCTTTATGACAAAGACGAAATTGTAGCTTTTGATTGGAAGGGAACTGATGTTCGAGTGGAATCAATGGGCTATACTCGTGATCCATCATCCATCCAATGGCGTTGGTACAGTGAAATTAAAGATAATTACGATGTCATTATTAATGATGATGGTAAAGGTGAGTCAGCAGATTTAGTGGGGTTGAGAATAGTTGATGACTGTATTGTTCTCTCTTTAATCCATTGCAAGTATTCAGGCTCAGAAGAAGCTGGAGCAAGACTTAAAGATCTTTACGAAGTATGTGGGCAGGCGCAGAGATGCATTCGTTGGAAACACCTGAATCTTTCCTATTTATACCATCACATTAAGCGTCGCGAGGAACAGTGGCGATCGCGTGGTCATTCTCGCTTTCTGAAAGGCACTATAAAAGACCTTGCTGCTATGAAAGAGCGCTCCAGAATCACACCTCTTAAATTCCAAGTTGTTATTGTTCAACCAGGACTTAGAGTAAGCAAAATTAATGAAGAAGGCCTTAAGTTACTTGGCAGTACGGCCTTATTTATCAAGAAAACAACGATGGCAGATTTAGTTGTTATTGGTTCTAAATAGGGCGAAAAATTGACAATTTTCGACTTTAGTAATATTAAACAACGAATTGAATATGCTATAAAAATGATGGAAAAAGCAAGAAAAGAGAGTAAATTATGATCCTATTCTTTTATCCTTACATAATGCTTTGCTATAGCGCTGGATACGCTTTATTGCAAACACTGGATGGGATGGGTGTGATTAGTACCAACTTTGTGGAAATGAACGCACAGGGTGCTCTTTTGAGCAGTTACTGGTCTCCCAATAAAGTTGCTGTAGTCTTAGGAGGATGTTTTCTTGAGCTCTTTATTTTATTATTACCCTTTATTTTCTTGAGCTCATGGATACTTGCCAGAAAAAAGGGACTCATCATTTGTTTTGTTCTTCTTATAACCCCTGGCCTATTATCGCTCTGTCACCTTCTTCCTGCTATCCAGTGGTTGCCATTGACCTATGAAATAGGAGGTGCAGGTGCAACAGGTAACGCAGCTGGACTCGGAAGTCTTAGCCTCATAGGGCTATTGTGCGGTTGGATTTTGGCAGTAATCATTAGTGATATTTTTGCTACAGGAGAGAAATTCAGACAGTGGACAGATATTTTCCTAATACTGACAGCAGTTGGTAACGGTATTTTCTGGGTATCAGACAGAGAAGTAGCAGTCGGTAAAACCGCATATGAGAAAACAATTACGGATATTAATGATGCAGCCAAATACCTTCTTTTTCAGGTGAAAGACTACAGCCGCATGTGTGACAATAACGGGCTTACCGAAATGTCATCTTGTCAGTGGGCATCGTACATTCAAGAAACGCTAGAAAATATTGCTAGTACAAAATCATCTGTTATTGAATATGTAATACCTGAAAATCTTGACACCTTCTACCGAATTCCTGAGTACTATAGTAATCAAGTATCTCCAGATAAAATCAGACAAGAATTTCAAGACTTCAATAAAAAACTATGCCCAAATAAACCTCTTTCCAAAACAATAACACAATTGCCATCACCTTCTCGATGGTGCCAGACACCACCCCCAGCTTACTGCAATGCCATTCAAGAGGGAAAATATAAAACAGGCATGTCAGACCGTTTCGCTGTCGCCAATGAGTGTGTAACTACATCATTATTAAGGTACCGCCAAGTTTTATTAAAAGAACAAGCTCGTTTATCCTTAAGTAAAAATGCCCCTCATTATAGATGGATGTGGTTTATTGCTATGTCTTTTTTTATTGGTGGGAAAATTGCCAATGTAATGACAAAAATAGGTAATGTAGAGAATCGTGGCATAACTGAAAAACATAGAGTTAAATTTATCCTTTTAAAAATACTTGGCTTTATTGTGCGTACATTAATAAGATGTGCCATCTTGTGTTGGAAAGTGTTTTTTTCAACGTTCAATTATATCAAAAAATTGAAGGCAATAAAGAATGATACTTAAATAAAATAGTGGCAAACTTTCAATTGCAAGGTTAATCTTGGTGTTGAAATGAATAAAGAAAAAGGGGTACTTTCTCCTGTACCCTTGGAGTTTACGTTAGATGATACATCTGAATCTACTGTGGGGATTCACTAGCGGCAACAGTGTTTTGTACTCAACCGGTTATACAATAGCATCCATGACTGATTGAGCGTAGAGCTCAGTAACGTTATTAATTAACAAACTATTGAAAGAATTCGCGGATCGCTCTTACCGATAAAATCAGTGAATGTATTGCTCTTGGTGATAATACCATTGGGAAAAATTACCAACCAGCCATCCCATTAAGGCTAGCCGATTAACTTTAATTAAACGGATATGGCAAACAATTCAAATGTCATTACCACGGTTGATTTTTTCGTAGTAAAACAGCGTAACCCTTTTCTCCCGGTTTGCATCCAAGAAACCTGCTCATCATTGCTGCTGAAGATATATACTGCCCTTACACGATAATTGTTTAGGAAAGTAACCATGCCTTTAGATTTAAGTAACACTTTAGTTATTGGCATCAGCGCAACTGCGCTTTTCGACATGAGCGAATCCGATCGTATGTTTCGGGAAACCTATGCGACCGATCCTGATAGTGCCATTGAGAAGTACCGCGCCTACATGCTCGAACACGAAAACCAGCCTTTACAGCCCGGAACAGGCTACCCCTTAGTCAAAGCGTTGCTGGGTCTGAACCGGTACCGCCAGCCGGATGATAAATCGCCGTTGGTTGAGGTTGTTGTGATGTCGCGTAACAGCCCTGATACGGGTATCCGCGTTTTGAATACTATCCGCCATGACAGGCTCGATATCACGCGTTCTGCCTTTACGGCAGGCGAAACCGTTGCCGATTACCTTGATGCATTTGATGTGGATCTATTTTTAACAACTAACGTTGAAGATGCGCAAAAGGTGATTGATTCCCGATTCTGCGCTGCTGCAATCCTGAAAGATCCGCCTTCCGACGCCTCCGATATCCCGGAGGGGCAAGTGCGCATTGCTTTTGACGGCGACGCGGTACTTTTTTCCGATCAAAGCGAGTTAGTATATAAAACACAAGGGATGGCTGCCTTTCATGCTCAGGAAGACGCGCAGCAGGATATTCCTATGGAAGAAGGGCCATATGCCACTCTGTTAAAAAAAATAGCCAAGCTTCAGGAACGACTGCCAACCCGCGTTGAGTATTCTCCCGTCCGTATTGCACTAGTGACGGCCAGAAACAGCCCATCAGAAATGCGCGTCATTAAAACGCTCAGAAGCTGGGGAGTATACGTCGATGAGGCTTTTTTTCTGGGTGGTGTAGAGAAAACAAAAGTCCTGAAGGCGTTTAAGCCACACATTTTCTTTGACGATCAGGATGTGCATTTGATCGCAGCGGCAAAGGTTGTACCTTCTGGAAAAGTCCCTTATGCCAGTAACTCCGAACTTGCAGAACGTGAAGCATCGTGATTATCGCTGACAAACCATTTAGTCATTAAGACTGAATGGTTTGTATGCCACTCGCAAAATATCTGCCCTACCTCAAATCAATGCTCTCCTCTGAACACCTCTTTCCTGTGCCATTCCACAAACTTCTCTCCCGGATAATTTTCTTTAACAGGTGGCAACGCAATCGCCTTTCCCGCAAAATCCCAGAACAGTCGCTGTACCACCCCACCACCATTTACCGCGTCGGAAACATTCACACGCATATTTTCATCCAAACCAATCGAACCACGATCAAACGCTTTATGATGGATTGCGCACAACGCCAGGCCGTTAGGTACTTCACAAGGGCCATGGTGCTGCTTCCATCTGATATGGGCAGCTTCCAGAGCAATCGGCGCATTGTCGTGGCGCATGTTAAAGCCGCATATAGCGCACTGATAATTGTAAGCACGTAGCACCATCTGGCGGAATTTCGGATCGCGTTGACGGAGAGAGGTGCGAATATCAAAACCCATTTCGTCAGCGATGTCTTCCTGAATACTGGCCGGGAAATGTGCCTCCAGGAGCTGCTGCGCCAGCGTATCAATTAACCTGTGATTTTTTGCCACCAACGCAAAATTGTCGGCATCAAATCCACCCGCGACATTATATTCGGTGAGTTCACGACGGGGCGGCTGGCGGCTACCATTGGTTGAGCACAGTTCCGCGTTTTGTAGTTCCCAGAAGCCATCGCCCTTCAGACGCCAGAACGGCATGTCCGGGCGCTGGTCACGGCGGTGCGGTCCATAACGTTCCAGAAGATCCAACAGGGGCTCGTAGATTTCAGAACTATAGTTAAACAGGCGCTCATGACCCTGCCGATAGCGTGAAAGGACATGCAGCAGCAATAATGGCTTATGTGGCGCACGCTGTTCGCCTTTGCGCCAAATGGTGATATTTGATATCGCTTGCTTCAGGGTTTTGTCAGAGGTCATTACGTTGAAGAATCCATGAGCACATATTTGCGATGATGCTCGCAACTTTATGTACATTCAAGGCATTATTGCAGACGTCCTTTTTGTCTGGCGACTCTGTACCTGGCAGATGGAATTCTGATAACAACGGTAAAAAATACTGCGACCAACCAGTCCTAAAGGGCTGGTTGGTCATTTTAATTTAAACATCAACCGAGAAATAAAGGCATTCAACTCACTCGCCATTACCCCGGTTGATCTTCGCATAGTCAAACGGCGTAATCCCTTTCCCTCGATTGGCATCCAGAAAATCCGCCCACCACTGCAACATCAGCTTGCGCTCATCCAGGTGTTCCGCTTTATGGATATACGCCGCCCTCACCGAATTGCGTTCCATATGGCTCATCTGCCTTTCCACCGCATCCTTCGACCATAGTCCTGACTCAATTAACGAACTACAGGCCATTGTGCGAAAGCCGTGACCGCAAACCTCAACTTTAGTGTCATAGCCCATCACCCGGAGCGCACTGTTTACGGTGTTCTCACTCATTGGCTTACGCGGATCATGATCGCCAATAAAGATCAACTCATGTTCGCCACAGAACTGTTTTATCTGCTTCAGGATCGCCAGCGCCTGCTTTGAAAGCGGCACCAAATGCGGTGTACGCATCTTTGAACCTCGCTGAGAATGTTTCACATCAGGAATGGGCTCTCGCTCAGGTGGGATGGTCCACATTGACGTTTCAAAATCGATTTCTGACCAGCGAGCAAAACGCAGCTCACTGGATCGAATAAAGATAAGCAGGGTAAGTTCTGTTGCCCAGCGGGTTAGCGGCCTGCCGGTATAGTTGTCTATTTTCTCAAGCAACTCAGAGATGCGCTTTAATTCCAGCGCCGGACGATGTTGTCGATTACCGGAAGCAACCGCCCCAGCCATCTCTTGTGCCGGGTTATAATCAATTAACCCACTTTGCACCGCATACCGCATGATGGCCGTAGTGCGCTGTTGAAGACGAGCAGCAACCTCAAGACGTCCAGACATCTCTACGGCTTTAATGGGCGCTAATAAATCACGAGTTTTTAACTCAGCGATATTACGCTCACCAAGCGCTGCAAAAAGATTATCTTCCAGGCTTTTTAGCACGCGATGGGCGTGATCTTCAGACCACTTTTTATTGGTGCCATGCCACTCGATCGCTACCTCTTTAAAGGTTCGTGCTTTACTCTGTTCAACCTTATCATTTTTCTTTTTGTCTCCCGGATCGACGCCATTCGCTAGTAGCTTACGCGCTTCGTCACGACGTGCTCTGGCATCCGCCAGTGTGATTTCAGGGTAAACCCCAAGTGCCAACATCTTTTGCTTGCCGTCATAACGGTACTGCAAACGCCAGTACTTAGAACCATTTGGATGGACAAGAAGGTGCATACCGCTGCCATCGGTCAGCTTATATTGCTTATCCGTTGGCTTGGCTGTTCTGACTTTGATATCTGTTAGAGCCATGCTTATCCCCTCCCTGTTGGTACAAGCATTATCGAACCGGAAATACCATCATCTATACCAACATCTGTTGGTAGATGTACGTTGATGTCGGTTGACCTTGAGAGAGTTAATATAGCGGGAAAGGTAGATAAATACTGGATTTTAGACATAAAAAAAGACCTCAGTTGAGGTCCATTTACATGCTTTTGGTGCCGAAGGCCGGACTCGAACCGGCACGTATTTCTACGGTTGATTTTGAATCAACTGCGTCTACCGATTTCGCCACTCCGGCACGGAAGGGATGCGGAAAACGTTGTGGATTATACCTGTCATGCGCCACCATGCAAGCGTCAGCGTGCGTATGGCTCGCTAAGTGTTGAAAATTTCAGCATTACCTTTCGGAGCTGCAATCAACATCACGGTTTAGCCCCCGCAATAACCTCCTTAAGCCCCCGTTCTGCAAAGCGTCCCGTTTCCCCATGCTCTACACTTCCAATTCAACACCACACTGAGGGAAACACGATGTCGATGATAAAAAGCTACGCCGCAAAATCGGCGGGCAGCGAACTCGAACTCTATGAATATGATGCGGGCGAGCTTAAGCCGGAAGATGTCGAGGTACAGGTCGATTACTGCGGTATCTGCCATTCCGATTTGTCGATGATCGACAACGAATGGGGGTTCTCTCAGTATCCGCTGGTTGCCGGGCATGAGGTGATTGGTCGCGTGGCGGCGCTAGGCAGCGCGGCGCAGGATAAGGGTCTGAAAGTTGGCCAGCGCGTCGGCGTTGGCTGGACGGCGCGCAGCTGCGGGCATTGCGACGCCTGTATCAGCGGTAATCAGATTAACTGCCTGCAAAGTTCCGTTCCCACGATTCTCAATCGCGGTGGCTTTGCCGAGAAGCTGCGGGCCGACTGGCAGTGGGTGATCCCGCTGCCGGAAAGCATCGACCTGGCGGCGGCTGGCCCATTGCTGTGCGGCGGTATCACGGTGTTCAAACCGCTACTGATGCACCACATCACTGCCACCAGCCGCGTCGGGGTGATCGGCATCGGCGGCCTGGGGCATATCGCCATTAAACTGTTACACGCGATGGGCTGCGAGGTGACCGCGTTCAGCTCAAATCCGGCGAAAGAGCAGGAGGTACTGGCGATGGGAGCGGATAAGGTGGTCAACAGCCGCGATCCGGATGCGCTAAAAGCGCTGGCGGGCCAGTTCGATCTCATCATTAACACGGTTAACGTCGACCTCGACTGGCAGCCCTATTTTGAAGCGCTGGCCTACGGCGGTAACTTCCATACCGTCGGTGCGGTGCTGAAACCGTTGCCGGTGCCGGCATTTACCTTAATTGCCGGCGATCGTAGCATCTCCGGTTCGGCGACCGGTACGCCCTTCGAGCTGCGTAAACTGATGAAGTTTGCCGGGCGCAGCAAGGTGTCGCCGACCACCGAACTGTACCCGATGTCGCAAATTAACGAAGCTATCCAGCACGTGCGCGACGGCAAAGCCCGCTACCGCGTGGTGCTGAAAGCCGACTTCTGATGCAGGGCTCAGTCCCGCAAGGGGCTGGGCCTATTGCCCACTACGAAACGCAAGCACCGCCTTGCGGCACTGTTCCGTCACATGCTCGATGTCATGGTTCACATCGATGCGGGCAATATCGCGTTCATCTTCCTGCGGACACTCCAGCGCGTCGAACTGGCTTTTTAACAAGCCCACCGGCATAAAATGCCCTGCCCGACGCTGCATGCGCGCCAGAATGGTCTCGTAATCACCATCCAGCCACAGAAAATGCACATTCGGGCTGCCCTGCCGCAATATATCGCGGTACTGTTTTTTTAATGATGAGCAGACAATAAATCCGGTCTCATTCTTTTTATATAAACTGTATGAGGCATCATTTAATCGCGCTAACCAGGGAAGTCTGTCCTCATCGGTTAATGGAATACCCTCAGACATTTTATCAATATTTTTGGCTGGATGAAGATCGTCGCCATCAATGAATTTAGCCGATAATACAGCGGCAATTTTGCTGCCAATTAAAGATTTACCGCTCCCCGAAACGCCCATTAAAATATAACTTTCCCCGGCCATCAAAAAACTCCAGATTTATATTCCATGAGGCGATACTACGCCTTGCACATTGCAGAATTCACCTTTTTTCGGCACGACCGCACAGATTTACAAGGCACATCACGTTATGCGTAACATTGTAGTGTAACAATTTTCCAGCGTGACTTACTTCACAAATAATAATAATTAAAACCGCTTAAATGCTGTCGAGGTTACTACCTGACCAGTGAGGCATTTATGCAAGTCAAAACCCAATCCTGCGTTGTCGCGGGTAAGAAAACTGTTGCCGTTACCGACCAAAATATTGAATGGGATAATAAAGGGACACTAGTAAAAATTACCCGCGGTGGTATTTGCGGTTCCGATTTACATTATTATCAGGAAGGAAAAGTCGGTAATTTCACTGTTAAAGCGCCGATGATTTTAGGCCATGAAGTTATTGGTAAAGTGGTGCACAGCGACTCCAAAGAATTACATGAAGGTCAGTCAGTGGCGATTAATCCATCGAAGCCGTGCGGCCACTGTAAATATTGTCTGCAGCATGAAGAAAACCAGTGCACGGAAATGCGCTTTTTTGGTAGCGCCATGTATTTTCCCCATGTCGACGGCGGTTTTACCCGGTTTAAAACCGTCGATACCGCGCAGTGTATCCCCTACCCCCAAGAGGCCAATGAAAAAGTCATGGCCTTTGCCGAACCACTGGCGGTCGCGATCCACGCCGCGCATGAAGCAGGCGACCTGCAGGGCAAGCGCGTGTTTATCTCTGGCGTCGGTCCTATCGGCTGCCTGATCGTCAGCGCGGTAAAAACGCTCGGTGCGGCAGAAATTGTCTGTGCTGATATCAGCCCGCGTTCGCTGTCGCTGGCCCAGCAGATGGGGGCCGACACGCTGATTAACCCGCAGCAGGACTCGCTCGAGGAGTGGAAAAAAGAGAAAGGCTACTTCGACGTTAGCTTCGAAGTCTCCGGTCATCCGTCCTCAATCACCACCTGTCTGGAAGTGACCCGCGCAAAAGGCGTGATGGTGCAGGTCGGCATGGGCGGCGCGGTGCCGGACTTCCCGATGATGATGCTGATCGGCAAAGAAATCGCGCTCAAAGGTTCGTTCCGCTTTACCACCGAGTTCAACACCGCGGTGTCGTGGCTGGCGAATAACGTTATCGATCCGCTGCCGTTACTCAGCGCCGAATATCCATTTACCGAGCTTGAACAAGCGCTGATCTTCGCCGGGGACAAAACCCAGGCGGCAAAGGTCCAGCTCGTTTTTGCAGAAACAAAATAAGGAATAACATGATGAACGATCTTTTTTCACTGGACGGCAAAAACATTCTGATCACCGGTTCGGCTCAGGGTATTGGTTATTTACTGGCGACCGGCTTGGGTAAATATGGCGCGCAGATTATCGTCAATGATATTACGCCAGAGCGCGCGGAGGCCGCCGTCGCCAAACTGCAGCAGGAAGGGATCCGCGCCGTTGCCGCGCCATTTAATGTTACGCAGAAACAGGACATTGATGCCGCCATCGAGCATATCGAAAAAGACATTGGCCAAATTGATGTGCTGGTGAATAACGCCGGTATCCAGCGCCGCCATCCCTTTACCGAGTTCCCGGAACAGGACTGGAACGATGTGATTGCCGTTAACCAGACGGCGGTGTTCCTGGTCTCGCAGGCGGTCACTCGCCGGATGGTGGAACGCCAGGCCGGGAAGGTCATCAACATCTGCTCGATGCAGAGCGAACTGGGCCGCGACACCATTACGCCGTACGCCGCCTCCAAAGGCGCGGTAAAAATGCTCACCCGTGGGATGTGCGTTGAGCTGGCGCGCCACAATATCCAGGTCAACGGTATCGCGCCGGGCTACTTCAAAACTGAAATGACCAAAGCGTTGGTCGAGGATGAAGCCTTTACCTCCTGGCTGTGTAAACGTACGCCTGCCGCGCGCTGGGGCGATCCGCAGGAGCTGATCGGCGCGGCGGTATTCCTCTCTTCCAAAGCATCCGATTTTGTTAATGGGCACCTGTTGTTCGTCGATGGCGGCATGCTGGTCGCCGTCTGATACAACACAACGCAACATCACGCAGCGCCCAGGCGCTGCATTTTGGCACCCACCCGAAATCATTCGAGTTGCAGGACAAAATGCCAAAAGCATTTTGAACAGCGCTTGCGCTGGCCCCGAAGGGGCGAGGCCGCAGGTCGAGTAACGCGGCAAGTGAATGAACCCGATGAGCTTACTTGAGTAAGTGATTCGGGTGAGTGAGCGCAGCCAACACACCTGCAACTTGAAGTATGACGGGGATATAAGAGAAACGATTATGCCATTAATAATAATTGCGGCAGGCGTCGCACTGCTTCTGGTCCTGATGATTGGCTTTAAAGTTAACGGCTTTATTGCGCTGGTCCTGGTGGCGGCGGTCGTCGGTTTTGCCGAAGGGATGGATGCTCAGGCCGTTCTGCACTCTATACAAAATGGGATCGGCGGTACGCTCGGCGGGCTGGCGATGATCCTCGGGTTTGGCGCGATGCTCGGCAAGCTGATCTCCGATACCGGCGCAGCCCAGCGCATCGCCACCACGCTGATTGACACGTTCGGTAAGAAACGTGTGCAGTGGGCGCTGGTGATCACCGGTCTGGTCGTCGGTCTGGCGATGTTCTTCGAAGTCGGCTTTGTTCTGCTGCTGCCGCTGGTATTTACGGTGGTGGCCTCTTCTGGTCTGCCGCTGCTGTATGTCGGCGTGCCGATGGTGGCGGCGCTGTCCGTAACCCACTGTTTCCTGCCGCCGCATCCGGGCCCCACCGCGATTGCCACCATTTTCGAGGCCAATCTCGGCACCACCCTGCTGTACGGCTTTATTATTACCATCCCGACGGTAATTGTCGCCGGGCCGCTGTTCTCCAGGCTGCTGACCCGCTTTGAGAAAGCGCCGCCGGAAGGGTTATTCAACCCGCATCTGTTCACCGAAGAAGAGATGCCGTCGTTCTGGAACAGTATCTTTGCGGCGGTTATCCCGGTCATACTGATGGCGGTGGCGGCGGTATGTGAAATTACGCTGCCGAAGTCCAATAGCGTGCGGGTATTCTTTGAGTTTATCGGCAACCCTGCGGTCGCCTTGTTTATCGCCATCGTGCTGGCCATTTTTACCCTTGGTCGACGTAACGGACGGACGATCGAGCAAATTATGGATATCATTGGCGACTCTATCGGCGCAATCGCGATGATTGTGTTCATCATTGCCGGCGGCGGTGCGTTTAAGCAGGTACTGGTCGACAGCGGCGTGGGGCAGTATATCTCGCACCTGATGACCGGCACGTCGCTCTCTCCGCTGCTGATGTGCTGGACGGTCGCCGCATTGCTGCGTATCGCGCTCGGTTCTGCGACCGTGGCGGCAATCACCACCGCAGGCGTGGTGCTGCCGATTATTAACGTTACTCACGCCGACCCGGCGCTGATGGTGCTGGCTACCGGCGCGGGCAGCGTGATTGCCTCCCACGTTAATGATCCGGGATTCTGGCTGTTTAAAGGCTATTTTAATCTCAGCGTTGGGGAAACATTGCGTACCTGGACGGTGATGGAGACGCTGATTTCCATTATGGGTCTGCTGGGCGTACTGGCGCTGAACGCCATCCTGCATTAAGACGGTCATCACCGGGGAGCACAGGTCAGCGCTCCCCGGCACGGGAGAGAAAATGAGGAACCACAGAATTTCTTTGCAAGATATCGCCACACTGGCGGGCGTGACCAAAATGACGGTGAGCCGCTACATTCGCTCGCCGAAAAAGGTCGCAAAGGAAACCGGTGAACGCATTGCGCAGATTATGGAGGAGATTAATTACATCCCCAACCGCGCGCCCGCGATGCTGCTGAATGCGCAAAGCTATACGCTCGGCGTGCTGATCCCCTCGTTTCAAAACCAGCTGTTCGCTGACATTCTGGCCGGTATTGAGTCGGTCACCTCGGACCATAACTATCAGACGCTGATCGCCAACTACAATTATGACCGGGAATCCGAGGAAGAGTCGGTGATCAACCTGCTGTCGTACAATATCGACGGCATTATTCTGTCCGAGAAATATCACACTCTGCGCACGGTTAAATTTCTGCGTTCAGCCAATATTCCGGTGGTCGAGCTGATGGATATTCAGGGTGACCGTCTGGACATGGAGGTGGGCTTTGATAACCGTCAGGCGGCGTTTGATATGGTCAGCACCATGCTGGATAAACGCCCGCGCCGCAAAATCCTCTATCTGGGTTCGAAAGACGACGTGCGCGATGAACAGCGCTATCGCGGTTATTGCGATGCCATGACGCGGCGGGGTCTGTCGCCACTGCGCGCTAATCCGCGTTCTATTTCGTCCATTCATCTCGGCATCCAGATGATGCGGGACGCGCTCGCCGCGCATCCGGATTTAGACGGCGTCTTTTGCACCAACGACGATATTGCGATGGGCGCGCTGCTGCTGTGCCGCGAACGCGAGCTGGCCGTTCCGGAACAGATCTCGATTGCTGGTTTTCACGGACTGGAAATGGGGCGGCAGATGATCCCAAGCCTCGCCAGCGTGATCACCCCGCGTTTCGACATTGGCCGTATGGCGGCGCAGATGTTGCTGAGCAAAATCAAGAACAACGACCATAACCACAACACCGTGGATTTGGGGTATCAGATTTATCACGGCCACACGCTTTAAGATTTTTTATCTCCCTTGCTCATACTTTCTTTCATTCATATTGCCTATACTCCAGGCAGGATAAATGGAGGAAATCTCAATGAGCGCACCCCTGCTAATCGCCCGCACGCCGGACACCGAACTGTTTTTACTCCCAGGCATGGCCAACCGTCACGGGCTGATTACCGGCGCGACCGGGACCGGTAAAACCGTCACGCTACAGAAACTGGCCGAATCGCTGTCTGAGATTGGCGTGCCGGTATTTATGGCCGACGTAAAAGGTGACTTAACCGGCG
>NZ_JAHLQZ010000111.1:0-13349 GCF_018919505.1 Citrobacter sp. S55_ASV_140 | reverse complement strand
TTGATGAATCAGCAGTGAAAAGATGAATTTATTGAATGGGCGTGTTTTTCAGGCCGGATAACTTGCAGGTATTGTTATCCGGCCAAAGAGATTAAATGACGTCTATCTCAGCAACGGACGGATAAATCCAGCTCGGTCTGAACGGCATGCTGTCGATGTCGTCAAGCGTTGAGACGCCAGACAATACCAGAATGGTTTCCAGACCGGCCTGGAAGCCCGCCAGAATATCGGTACGCAGGTTATCGCCAACGATAACGGTCTCTTCCGAGTGCGCCTGCATTTTGTTGAGCGCCGCGCGAATAATCCACGGACTGGGTTTGCCGACATAAAACGGCTTACGGCCAGAGATTTTCTCGATACCGGCGCACAGTGCACCGCAGGCGGGATAAAAGCCGCGGCCGTGAGTATCCGGGTTTGTGGCGATGAAACGCGCGCCGTTAGCGACAAAATATGCCGCTTTATGCATCATGTCCCAGTTATAGGAGCGCGTCTCGCCAACAATCACAAAATCGGGGTTCACGTCGGTAATGGTAAACCCGGCTTTATACAGCTCATGAATTAACGCGCCTTCACCTACCACGTAGGCTTTTTTCCCTTCCTGGCGACGAAGAAAATCAGCGGTAGCCATGGCGGAAGTATAAAAGACGCTATCGGGGACATTCACTCCCGCGGTGGCGAAGCGGTTTGCCAGATCTTGCCCGGTCTGTGAAGGATAGTTAGTCAGCAGAACTAACGGCAGGCCTTTTTCCAGGATCCCGGTCAGAAATTCTGCCGCACCCGGTACGGCGACATTGTCGTGCATCAGCACGCCGTCGATATCACAAATTACATTCTTAATGGTCATGAACAACCCAGGGAATTAGTTATGAGTCTTATAGTAATCCACTACTATATGAGAGCATTAGTTTTCCAGCAAACGTTGCAGCAATGTCCCGTTGAGCATCGCACGCTTCACCAGCGCAAAGGCGCCAATGGCGGAACGGTGATCCAGCGTGGAACGAACCACCGGTAAATTGTGGCGAAACGCTTTCAACGCCTGCGTGTTGATACAGCTTTCTATTGCAGGCAGCAGCACTTTATCTGCCTCAGTAATTTCGCCTGCAATGACGATTTTTTGTGGGTTAAACAGGTTGATAGCGATGGCGATGGTTTTACCCAAGTGGCGACCAACGTGTTCAATCACTTCTGCTGCCAGGTTATCGCCCTTATTTGCCGCCTTACAGATAGCTTTAATATTGCAATCATCCAGCGTGAGTCGGCTGGGATAACCCTGTTTCAGTAAGTTTTGCACGCGGTGCTCGATAGACGCATTGGCGGCAATGGTTTCCAGACAGCCGAAGTTACCGCAGTGACAGCGCTCACCCAGCGGTTCAACCTGAATGTGACCAATCTCGCCCACGTTGCCATTGCGACCGATGAAAATTCGGCCATTGGAAATAATTCCCGCCCCGGTTCCGCGGTGAACTCGCACTAAAATGGAGTCTTCGCAATCCTGGCTTGCCCCGAAATAGTGCTCGGCCAGCGCCAGGCTGCGGATATCGTGACCGACAAAGCAGGTAACCTTAAAGCGTTTTTCGAGCGCCTCGACCAGCCCCCAGTTTTCGACCTGAATGTGCGGCATATAGCGAATGACGCCGCTTTCAGGATCAACCAGGCCGGGCAAGATGACGGAAATCGCAATCAGCTCGCGGATTTTCCGCTGGCAGCTGTCAATAAAAGTGGCAATGGTGTTGAGCAGCGCATACTCCAGCGTTTCCTGGGTGCGCTCCGGGAGAGGGTAATGCTCTTCGGCGATCACTTTACTGCTCATATCATAGAGCGTGAGCGTCGTGTCGTGACGGCCCAGACGTACGCCAATGGCGTGGAAATTGCGGGTTTCGGTGACGATAGAGATAGCGCGGCGGCCCCCGGTGGAGGCCTGCTGATCGACTTCTTTGATCAGCCCGCGTTCGATCAACTGACGCGTAATTTTGGTTACGCTGGCGGGGGCAAGCTGGCTTTGCTCGGCAATTTGAATACGCGAGATTGGCCCATGCTGGTCAATCAGGCGATAAACCGCCGCGCTGTTAAGCTGTTTTACGAGATCAACATTACCTATTTGAGCTTGTCCGCCTGGTGTCATTCTTTCTCTTACTCAGTAACGACCTCGTTGCCATTAACGATGGTCTTGATGATTTTAAAGTCGTGCGTAAACGCAGTCAGGTTGGCTACTTTGCCTGGCGCGATGCTGCCGAGTCGTTTGTCGACGCCAATGGCGCGAGCAGGGTAGAGCGTTGCCATGCGTAACACTTCGTCGAGAGCGATATTCGCATGTTCGACCAGATTGCGTACGCCTTCAATCATGGTTAATGATGAACCGCTCAATGTACCGTTCTCATCAACGCACAATCCATTCCGGTAGTATATTGTTTTACCAGCGAAAATGAACTGTTCAATATTGGCACCTGCTGGCGCGGTCGCGTCGGTGACCAGGCACAGCTTGTCGCCTTTCAGGCGCTTGGCATTACGGATGTTAACGTAGTCAACATGCAGACCATCAGCGATGATACCGCAATAAATATCGGCTTCGTCAAGAATAGCGCCCGCCAGGCCTGGTTCGCGGCCCGTTATATAAGGCATGGCGTTAAACAGATGCGTTGCAAAGGTAATCCCTGCGCGGAAGCCGATTTTGGCCTCTTTTACCGTCGCATTGGAGTGACCGGCGGAAACCACGATACCTGCATTTACCAGTTTGGTGATGACCTCTACCGGGACCATTTCTGGCGCCAGCGTCACTTTGGTTATCACGTCAGCATTATCGCACAGGAAATCAACCAACGCAGCGTCCGGTTGACGGACAAATCCCGGATTATGGGTGCCTTTTTTCACCAGATTGAGCCACGGACCTTCCAGATGAAGTCCTAATGCCTGATTCGGGTGTTTCGCCAGGTATTCACGCATGACGCGAACGCCTTGTTTCATCAGGTCATCGCTGGTGGTGATAAGCGTAGGCAGATAGTTGGTGCAGCCTGATTTTTCATTGGCTTTCTGCATGATTTCCAGCGTTTCGACGGTCACGGCTTCTGCCGTATCGTTAAACTGTACGCCACCGCAGCCGTTTAGCTGTACATCGATAAAACCGGGGGAAATAATGGCCCCATTCAGTGAGCGCTGTTCAATTCCTGACGGTAACTCAGTCAGTGGGCAAACGCTGTCAATCAGGCCATTGGCGACAACAATCGCATGGTCATCAAGAATTTCGTGACCGGTAAAGATCCGGCCCTGGGTTAAAGCATACATTCCGACCCCCGATTTCAAAAAATGCCGCCCTGCAACTTATCGACAGGGCGGAGACATCAATTACAGACCTTTAATATTTTCCGCTTCTAACTCGTTAAAGTATTTCAGCGTTTTCACTTTCAGTTCCATGGTGGAAGGCTCATCGCACACCACAACGGCTTTTGGATGCAACTGCAGACAGCTGATGGTCCACATGTGGTTAACGTTGCCTTCAACGGCGGCTTGCAGCGCCTGCGCTTTCTGGTGACCCAGTACCAGGATCATCACCTCTTCAGCATCCAACAGGGTGCCCACGCCCACGGTCAGGGCATATTTAGGCACCTGGCTTACGTCGCCGTCAAAGAAGCGTGAGTTAGCAACACGCGTGTCGTGAGTCAGCGTTTTGATGCGGGTACGGGAAGCCAAAGAGGAGGCTGGTTCGTTGAACGCGATGTGACCATCGTTGCCTACACCGCCCATAAACAGGTGGATTTTACCGTAAGAACGGATTTTTTCTTCATACTGACGGCATTCTGCATCAATATCCGGCGCGTTACCATTGAGGAGGTTGATGTTTTCTGCTGGAATATCAACGTGATCAAAGAAGTTACGATGCATGAAGCTGTGATAGCTTTCCGGATGCTCTTTCGGCAGGCCAACATATTCGTCCATATTGAAAGTAACAACATGCTTGAAGCTCACCTGGCCCGCTTTATGCATTTCAACCAATGCCTTATAAGCTGTCAGCGGAGTACCGCCCGTCGGCAGGCCCAGAACGAACGGGCGATCTGCCGTTGGTTTGAACGCGTTAATACGGTTAACGATATGGCGAGCAGCCCATTTGCCGACTTGTTCAGCGGTATTCAGGGGGATCAGTCTCATTCTTCACCTCAAAAGTAAATGTAAGCAATTGGCGGATTGAGTCTCTGTGCAGTATTAAGCGTAACCTGGTTTTGCATCGGTAAGGATCAATCCGTTTCGATTTTTTGAATGATAAAATAAGTTTTCGTAGTTAGCCAGTGAAAGGGAGGGTTAATAACGATATTTGGTGACTGGAATCACAAAAAACACGCGTTTAATTTGCGATACGAATTAAATTTTCACACACTCAGAATGTAGATGAATGGTTAATATCGTTGATCCAGAATCTTGCTGTCAGGAATGGTCGCACAATAAAAATATGGCTTCAAAGAAGCCTAATCGGGGTCTCGTAGGGGGAATAAAATGAATATTTTAGGTTTTTTCCAGCGGCTGGGTAGGGCGTTACAGCTCCCCATCGCTGTGCTGCCAGTCGCGGCACTGTTGCTGCGATTCGGCCAACCAGATTTACTAAACGTACCTTTTATCGCGCAAGCTGGCGGGGCTATCTTCGATAACCTGGCGCTGATTTTCGCTATCGGTGTGGCTTCCAGCTGGTCAAAAGACAGCGCGGGTGCGGCAGCGCTGGCAGGTGCGGTCGGTTACTTCATATTGACCAAAGCAATGGTTACCATTAACCCGGCCATCAATATGGGGGTACTGGCGGGTATCATCACCGGTCTGGTTGGCGGTGCGGTGTATAACCGTTGGTCTGGTATCAAACTGCCTGACTTCCTGAGCTTCTTTGGCGGCAAACGCTTTGTGCCGATCGCCACTGGCTTCTTCTGTCTGGTGCTGGCTGCTATCTTCGGTTACGTGTGGCCGCCGGTGCAGAACGCCATCCATGCGGGTGGTGAGTGGATCGTAGGCGCTGGCGCGTTGGGTTCCGGTATCTTTGGTTTCATCAACCGTCTGCTGATCCCAACCGGTCTGCATCAGGTTCTGAATACCATCGCCTGGTTCCAGATTGGCGAATTTACTAACGCCGCTGGCACCGTTTTCCACGGTGACATCAACCGCTTCTATGCGGGTGACGGCACTGCGGGTATGTTCATGTCTGGTTTCTTCCCGATCATGATGTTTGGTCTGCCGGGTGCGGCGCTGGCGATGTACTTCGCTGCTCCGAAAGCGCGTCGCCCGATGGTTGGCGGTATGCTGCTGTCCGTTGCGATCACCGCGTTCCTGACCGGTGTTACCGAGCCGCTGGAATTCCTGTTCATGTTCCTGGCGCCACTGCTGTATCTCCTGCACGCACTGTTAACCGGTATCAGCCTGTTCGTTGCGACGCTGCTGGGGATCCACGCGGGCTTCTCCTTCTCCGCAGGTGCTATCGACTACGTGTTGATGTACAACCTGCCGGCAGCAAGTAAGAACGTCTGGATGCTGGTCGTGATGGGTCTGGTCTTCTTCGTCATCTACTTTGTGTTGTTCAGCGCGGTTATTCGTATGTTTAACCTGAAAACGCCGGGCCGCGAAGATAAAGAAGACGATATCGTTACAGAAGAAGCGAACAGCAATACTGAAGAAGGTCTGGCTCAACTGGCAACCAGCTACATTGCTGCGGTTGGCGGTACCGATAACCTGAAAGCGATTGATGCCTGTATCACCCGTCTGCGTCTGACTGTGGCCGATTCTGGTCGCGTAAACGATGCGATGTGTAAACGCTTAGGCGCATCGGGTGTCGTTAAGCTGAACAAACAAACTATCCAGGTCATCGTAGGTGCGAAAGCGGAATCCATCGGCGACGAAATGAAGAAAGTTGTGGCGCGTGGCCCGGTTGCGGCAGCGTCTGCTGAAAGTGCACCAGCAGCAGCGGCCCCGGTGGCAAAACCGCAGGCTGTAGCGAACGCAGTCACCGTTGAAGCGCTGGTTTCTCCGATTACCGGTGACGTCGTTGCGCTGGAGCAGGTTCCTGATGAAGCCTTCGCCAGCAAAGCGGTAGGCGACGGCGTTGCGGTGAAACCAACAGATAAAATCGTGGTTGCTCCGGCTGCGGGCACTATCGTGAAAATCTTCAACACCAATCATGCGTTCTGTCTGGAAACCGTTAAAGGCGCGGAAATCGTAGTCCATATGGGTATCGATACCGTCGCGCTGGAAGGTAAAGGCTTTAAACGCCTGGTTGAAGAAGGTGCGGAAGTGACGGCGGGTCAACCGATTCTGGAAATGGATCTGGATTTCCTGAACGCCAATGCACGTTCCATGATTAGCCCGGTTGTGTGCAGCAACAGCGATGATTTCGGCGCTCTGATCATTAAAGCCGAAGGTCATGTGGTTGCCGGTCAGACACCACTGTATGAGATTAAAGGTAAATAACTGCTCCTGAGTAAAATGAGTTAAATGCCTTAAGCGGCGGGGGATATTCCTCCGCCGCTTTTTTTTGCAGCAATTGGCCCCAATATTTTCGATTGATACATATTTTGCGTAACTAAAGGTTGTCAGTCTGCCTGGCTTATAAGATCATATTCCGTTATACGTTGTTTACGCTTTGAGGAATCCACGATGAGTGAGGCTGAAGCCCGCCCGAGTAACTTTATTCGTCAGATCATCGATGAAGATCTGGCCAGTGGTAAGCACACCACGATCCATACCCGTTTTCCGCCGGAGCCAAATGGCTATCTGCACATTGGCCACGCGAAATCCATTTGTCTGAACTTTGGTATTGCGCAAGATTACCAGGGCCAGTGCAACCTGCGTTTTGATGATACGAACCCGGTTAAAGAAGATATCGAGTACGTTGAGTCGATTAAAAACGACGTTGAATGGTTAGGTTTCCACTGGACTGGCGACATTCGCTACTCGTCGGATTACTTCGATCAGCTTCATGCCTATGCGGTAGAGCTTATTAATAAAGGTCTGGCGTACGTTGACGAACTGTCAGCGGACGAAATTCGCGAATACCGCGGTACGCTGACTCAGCCGGGTAAAAACAGCCCGTTCCGCGATCGCAGCGTCGAAGAGAACCTCGCGCTGTTCGAAAAAATGCGTACCGGTGGTTTTGAAGAAGGTAAAGCCTGCCTGCGCGCGAAAATCGACATGGCGTCGCCGTTTATCGTGATGCGCGATCCGGTGCTGTACCGTATTAAGTTCGCTGAACACCACCAGACCGGCAACAAGTGGTGCATCTATCCGATGTACGACTTTACCCACTGCATCAGCGATGCGCTGGAAGGCATTACCCACTCGCTGTGTACGCTGGAGTTCCAGGATAACCGTCGTCTGTATGACTGGGTGCTGGACAACATCACCATCCCGGTTCACCCGCGTCAGTATGAATTCTCGCGCCTGAATCTGGAATACACCGTGATGTCCAAGCGCAAGCTGAACCTGCTGGTGACCGACAAGCACGTTGAGGGCTGGGACGATCCGCGCATGCCGACCATCTCTGGCCTGCGTCGTCGCGGTTATACTGCGGCCGCTATCCGTGAATTCTGCAAACGCATTGGCGTGACCAAGCAGGACAACACCATTGAGATCGCCTCTCTGGAATCCTGCATTCGTGAAGATCTGAATGAAAACGCGCCGCGCGCGATGGCGGTTATCGATCCGGTGAAACTGGTTATCGAAAACTACCCGCAGGGCGAGAGCGAAATGGTAACCATGCCTAATCATCCGAATAAACCGGAAATGGGCAGCCGTGAAGTGCCGTTCAGCGGTGAAATCTGGATCGATCGCGCTGACTTCCGCGAAGAAGCGAACAAGCAGTACAAGCGTCTGGTGATGGGCAAAGAAGTTCGTTTGCGTAATGCTTACGTGATCAAGGCCGAGCGTGTAGAGAAAGATGCGGAAGGGAATATTACCACCATTTTCTGCACTTACGATGCCGATACTCTGAGCAAAGATCCGGCCGATGGTCGTAAAGTAAAAGGTGTTATTCACTGGGTCAGTGCGGCACATGCGTTACCGATTGAAATCCGCCTGTACGATCGTTTGTTTAGCGTACCGAACCCAGGTGCGGCAGAGGACTTCCTGTCCGTGATTAACCCGGAATCCCTGGTGATTAAACACGGCTACGGCGAGCCATCGCTGCAGGCCGCGGTCGCAGGCAAAGCGTTCCAGTTTGAACGTGAAGGTTACTTCTGCCTTGACAGCCGCTACGCTACGGCTGACAAGCTGGTGTTTAACCGCACCGTTGGTCTGCGCGATACGTGGGCTAAAGCGGGCGAATAAGCCGCAACACATCCTGTCTAAACGCCGCTTCATGCGGCGTTTTTTTACGCCAAAACGTTTTCCAGGCTCCATTTGCGGAGCGAATTAATTACATGCCTGTAATAATGAATCGGCTGAATGTTTTTACCTTTAAATAACTTACCGCAATATGAAATCGGCTGAAACCGATTTCATCCCCATGGAAAACAAGCGGTTTTTTCTTTTTTTCAACGCTTTTTTATCTCCCGATGAAAATGTAACAGAAAGCAATGAAATATGTGCGGTTGCTCATACTATTACATACTCGTTACAGAAAGAGATTGATAATTCGCGTCGCGAAAAATAGTCTATTCATTGTAGTCACTGAGGTTTTCTTAGCACTACTTTTTTAATTTTTGTTTTTTCGCTGACCGCTTTTATCGGCAGCATTTTTATGTCAAAGAGGATTAACATATGCGTACGTTTAGTGGCAAACGTAGTACGCTGGCGCTGGCTATCGCCGGTATCACAGCAATGTCGGGTTTCGTTGTCGCTCCTCAGGCTCACGCCGAAGGTTTCATTGATGACTCCACTTTAACCGGCGGCATCTATTACTGGCAGCGTGAGCGTGACCGTAAAGATGTCACCGATCATGACAAATACAAAACCAACCTTTCTCACTCCACATGGAACGCCAACCTCGACTTCCAGTCCGGTTATGCGGCGGATATGTTTGGTATTGATATTGCAGCATTTACCGCGATTGAAATGAACGAAAGTAGCGAAAGCGGCCATCCAAACGAAATCGCATTCTCTTCAAAAAATAAAGGCTACGACGAAGATTACTCCGGCGATAAGAGCGGAATTAGCCTGTATAAAGCAGCAGCCAAATTTAAATACGGCCCAACCTGGGCGCGCGCCGGTTACATTCAACCAACCGGGCAGACGCTATTGGCTCCGCACTGGAGCTTTATGCCTGGTACTTATCAGGGTGCCGAAGCCGGTGCCAACTTCGACTATGGTGATGCCGGCGCACTGAGCTTCTCCTATATGTGGGCCAACGAATATAAAGCGCCGTGGCACACCGAAGTCGATAAATTCTATCAGGCCGATAAAAAGACCAGCGTAGATTACCTGCACTCAATCGGCGCGAAATATGACTTCAAAAATAACCTGTTGCTGGAAGCGGCATTTGGTCAGTCTGAAGGCTACGTCGATCAGTACTTCGCGAAAGCCAGCTACAAATTCGATTTAGGCGGTAACCCGTTTACCACCAGTTATCAGTTCTACGGCGCGCGCGACAAAGTTGATGATCGCACCGTGAACGATATTTATGACGGCACGGCCTGGTTGCAGGCGTTGACCTTCGGCTACAAAGTGGCGGAAGTGGTTGACCTGCGCCTGGAAGGGACCTGGGTTAAAGCGGACGGGCAGCAGGGGTACTTCCTGCAGCGTATGACCCCGACCTACGCCTCATCAAACGGTCGTCTGGATATCTGGTGGGACAACCGCTCCGACTTCAACGCCAACGGCGAAAAGGCCGTCTTCTTCGGTGCAATGTATGACCTGAAGAACTGGAACCTGCCGGGTTGGGCAGTCGGTGCGTCCTACGTTTACGCCTGGGATGCCAAGCCATCTACCTGGCAGCTCAATCCGGATGCGTACTACGACAAAAACCGGACTATCGAAGAGTCTTCTTACAGCCTGGATGCGGTCTATACCCTGCAGGACGGTCGTGCGAAGGGCACCATGTTTAAACTGCACTTCACCCAGTACGACAACCATTCAGACATTCCGAGCTGGGGCGGTGGTTATGGCAACATCTTCCAGGATGAACGCGACGTGAAGTTCATCGTTATTGCTCCGTTCACCATCTTCTAATGCCAACAGCGGCAGACCAGACGTCTGCCGCTCCGTTGAGGAAAGTGCTATGAAAAAACTGATACTCATCGCCATTATGGCATCAGGGCTGGTGGCTTGTGCGCAATCCCCTTCGCCGAAAGAAGACAGTCGCCTGAAAGAAGCCTACAGCGCGTGTATTAACACCGCGCAAGGATCGCCGGAGAAAATTGAAGCCTGCCAAAGCGTGCTGAATGTGTTGAAGAAAGAAAAGCAGCACCAGCAGTTTGCTAATGAAGAAAGCGTACGCGTACTGGATTATCAGCAGTGTATCCAGGCCACGCGCACGGGTAACGATCAGTCCGTTAATGCTGATTGTGACAAGGTCTGGCAGGAAATTCGTAGCAAGAACGCTGCGCAGTAATTCGAAAAATGCTACGGGCGGAGAATTTTCCGCCCGTTTGCTTTTCAGAGCTTATGTTCCACTGGTTGATAGCCCCGACTCAGTCGGACAAACAGCATTGCCGTGGCGGCGAGTCCACAAAGTGCTGCGCACATCAGCCACCATCCAGGTGAGCTTTTATCCCCGGTTAGCTGGACCAGCGCCGTGGATATGACTGGTGTAAGGCCGCCAAAAATCGCCGTGGCAAGACTGAATGCCAGTGAAAAGCCCACCGTACGGACATAGACAGGCATCACCTCGGTGAGTGCCGCGACCATTGCCCCGTTGTACATGCCAAAAAAGAACGAGAACCAAAGCAGGACCAGCGTCATGCGCATGAAGTCTGGCGCGGCGGTGAGCCAGTGCATTACCGGCCAGGTGGTAAGCAGTGCGAGTACGGTAATCCCCATCAATACCGGACGACGACCAATTCGGTCAGATATCGCTCCGCCAATCGGCAGCCAAATAAAGTTAGAAATACCGACCAGCATGGTGACTACCAGGCTATCGCGCGCGCTCAGGTGGAGTACGGCCCTGCCGTAGGTTGGGGTGTAGACGGTAATAAAGTAAAACGTCGTGGTGGTCATCGCTACCAGCAGCGTACCCGCAGCGATCAGACGCCAGTTTTTGATGATAGTGGTGAAAATTTCCCTGGTGTCGGGACGGTGCGTACGTTGTAAAAATGCGTCTGTTTCCTGAAGCGAACGGCGCAGGACGAAGATCAACGGAATAATCATACAACCAATAAAAAACGGAATGCGCCAGCCCCATTCAGAGATCTCATCGTGCCCCAGTGTGGCATTCAGAGCGTAGCCAATCAGCGCCGCCACCACAATGGCGACCTGTTGGCTGGCGGACTGCCAACTGGTGTAGAAACCTTTATTGCCAGGCGTGGCGATTTCAGAAAGATAAACCGAAACGCCTCCCAGCTCTACGCCCGCAGAGAAGCCTTGCAATAATCGACCGACTAATACCAGCACAGGGGCCAGCAGGCCAATGCTTTGATAACCGGGAACCAGGGCAATCAGCAGGGTACCGCAGCCCATGATCGCCAGCGTCACCATCAGTCCTTTACGGCGACCAATTCTGTCGATGTAAGCACCCAGCACGATTGCGCCAACGGGCCGCATTAAAAAACCCGAACCGAAAACCGCAAAGGTCAACATGAGCCCGGCAAATTCACTCTCCGCGGGGAAGAACGTCTTTGCGATATAGGTGGCGTAAAACCCGAACAGAAAAAAGTCGAACTGTTCGAGAAAATTACCGCTGGTTACCCGCAGTATTGCGCCGAAAGTTCCGGCGCGCGATGGTTGTTGTGTCATTGGGTTTGCTCCACTGTCTTATCATAATATTTATAGAGGTAAGAGTTTGCGGGTTAGTCGCCTGTGACCCCCGCTTGTTTGCCGCGCCGTTTCTCAATCGCCCACTTGAGTAAGGCTGCGCAGCGGTAAAATCCGTGGGCAAATTTTCCGTAAGGAATGGTCAGAAAAAGCGCCATGACCACGCCGAGATGAATGGCCAGTAAAATAGCCATCCATGAGGTGTCTCTTCCCGCCAGCAGCGCCAGACCGGTCAGACTGGTCAGCAGCAGCAGCAAAATAAAACCGCGATCCATCGGTTTTTGCCGTGCGTCGCCGTGTAGCGGTGAGCGTTTAAGATTCAGCCATAGTAAGCCAGCCGGGCCGACAACCAGACCAATGCCGCCCAGCGTGCCCAGCATCACCGGAACGCTGAAGAACGGGTAGGGCGCTTCTATGCCTGCAAAGTAGTGATAGCCTGTTGCCACCACGGTGGCGGCAAAGCAGAGCATAAAACCGTAGAAGGTAAAGTGGTGGAAACGGCGGCGCATCAGGGTGAAAGCATCATCCGCTTCGTTACAACCTTTGCCGTGGCCACCATCGAGATATTTCAGCGTCAGCGCATCGTGTGAGGCTTCAGCAATCTCGGCGGAACGCGGCATACCCGGAGAGATCTCGCGCCAGAAGCGGATCACGCCCGCCATCAGCAAACCGATCGCCAGAATAAAGACCGAACCAAACATCCAGGCCAGCAGGTTATGCGGGAAAATTTGATAGAAATCCCCGGCCAGCGGAGGATGGAATAGTGAACCTTTCAAACCTATAGCGAGGAGTAAAAACAGGATCAGACCGAAAACCAGCGCCAGCATCACGGTTACGCCCGCGCGACGATAAAGCGCGCCAAAGGCGGCGGGTTGCGCATAATGCTGATAGGTTTCGAGCCGGACCTCCGCCATCGCCTTTGGTACGTTGATGGCAAATTCATGAGGCGGGGCATACTGACACGCGTGCAGGCAAGCGCCGCAGTTATGGCACAAGTTCGCCAGATAGTTGATATCCGCTTTACCGAATTCCAGACGTTGCGTCATCGCCGGGAATACGGCGCAAAAGCCTTCACAATAGCGACAGGCATTGCACACCTGCATCACACGTTCAACTTCAGCTTCCGGTTCGGTGATAATTTGCGCTTCGATGATCAGTTTCTCAAGCTGCTTCATGACGTGTCTCCTTACGTGCGGCCAGCGCGGCTTCTTTTCCGGCAATGCGGCCAAAGGTGGTGCCGATCGACATCCCCACGCCAGCGGTGTAGCCCTTGCCCAACACGTTGCCCGCCATCATCTCTCCGGCGACGAACAGGTTACGGCTTGGAAGCCCGGCAAAATGCACAGCGGCGTGTTCGTTCACTTTTAACCCAAGATAAGTGAAGGTGATCCCTGGCCGCAGGGCATAGCCGTAGTATGGCGGCTGGTCCAGTGGTCGCGCCCAGTGCGTTTTCGCGGGTAGCAAATCTTTGGTGGCGCAGTTAT
>NZ_JAHLQZ010000110.1:0-13392 GCF_018919505.1 Citrobacter sp. S55_ASV_140 | reverse complement strand
GTTATTAAAACCCGGCCAAAGTGCTGGGTTTTGCTATTTGTGACGCCGTCACTTATTTATTTTGCAATACTTAAGGAAACTTTATAAAGATAAAAACGCCGGTGCCGATACTGGGTAAAAGTTAGCCTTTTGCAGAAGGAGTTTGTATGGCCTGGTATCCTACTCGTATTTCAACGCGTTTAACCATTGGCGGCATTCTGCTGCTTGCAGTCACTACACTTGTTATTGTTGCAATTATGCTCTGGCGAGGGCAGCCGCGCGTCGTTGAAATCAATACCGCCCTGATCGAAGAAACGGGGCAAGGTTTAACCCGCCAGTTAAGTACCGTGTTGTCGCGAATTGAAGGTGAGACCGTCGGTTTGTCGCGACTGGCCGAAGTGCTGCCCAACGATGAATCGCTATATCAAAGCGTTGTTCCACATTTGATAGGTGAAGATAAAGAGTCGATCATTACCGGCGGCGGCATTTGGCCAGAACCAGACGCCTTCACCGCAGGCGTAGAAAAACGCAGCTTTTTCTGGGCGCGTAACGATGAAGGAAAGCTGATGTACTCCAACGACTATAACGTCGAAGGATCAAGCGGATACCACAATGAAAGCTGGTATCAGCATGCCAAGGGACATTCACAAAACAGCTGCTTATGGTCTGATGTTTACCAGGATACCAGTTCCGGGGTCAACATGGTAACCTGCAGCGTTCCTTATCAACTGGCCGGTAAGTTTGCCGGCGTCGCCACTACCGATATTCGTCTCGATAACGTTGCCACCTTTATGCAACAGCAGGGAAACAGCACCGGCGGTTACGCGTTCGTGGTGGATAAACAGGGACAAATTCTCTATTTCCCGCAGGCAGACCTGACAAAACACAAAACCATTAACGATCTGGCGCAAAGCGCGCAATGGCTTATCCCGGTGGAAAACGGTCTTAAATCTTTACGTCCGGCAGATGGGGTGAAGACGATTACGCTTGCCAACGACAATGTGTTGAATACGCCGACCCGGGTAATGCTATTCCCGATGGCGGATACCGGCTGGGTCGTGGGGCTGGTGACGCCTGAATCACGCATCGTCGGTCTCGCCAAAGTGATGATGCAGGACGTGCTGGAAGTGTTGATCCCAATTATGACGCTATTGCTGGTGGGATCCTGGCTGGTGGTTCGCCGACTGATTTCGCGTCTCGATGATACCCGCCAGGCGCTCGATGATATTGCGCAGGGCGAAGGCGATCTTACCCGTCGCCTGGATGTGCGCGGCAAAGATGAGATTTCGGCTATCGCCGAGGCGTTTAATCTGTTCGTCGATAAAATCTCAGCCATTCTGATCACCGTCAGAAGCAGTAGCGTGGTGGTGGCGAATAATGCCATCAGCCTGGCAGACAGCAATATGGAACTTTCATCTCGCGTCACGCAGCAGGCCGCTGCGCTGGAAGAGAGTTCGGCGGCGATGGAACAGTTAAATGCGACCGTTCATCAAAATGCCAGTAATACGCAACTGGCGGATGAGCTATCCGATAGCACCGCGCAAACGGCCAACCGCTGTGGCGATGTTATGCAGGGCGTGATCTCAACAATGGATAACGTCAGCGCGTCATCCGGCAGAATGGTGGAAATTGTCGCGGTGATTGACAGCATTGCGTTCCAGACCAATATTCTGGCCCTGAACGCCGCCGTTGAAGCCGCCAGAGCGGGCGATGCGGGCAGAGGGTTCGCCGTTGTCGCCTCTGAAGTACGTACGCTGGCCCAGCGTAGCGCCACCGCCGCGCAGGAAATTAAAGCATTAATTGATGAGTCCGTATCTCATGTTGGTAGCGGAAGTCAGCAAATTCACAATGCAGGCGAACGGCTGGGAGAACTGGTCAATAACGTACGGCAGGTGCGTCAGTTGATGGGGGAAATACGCGTTGCAGGCGAAGAACAGCGTAAAGGCGTTTCCGAAGTCACGCTGGCCGTTACCGAAATGGACAGCACCGTTCAGCAGAATGCCTCGTTAATTGATGATGCCGCAGCACGTACCCAGGCCCTGAAAGAAGAGGCGGAACAACTGGCGTTGCTGGTCTCTTCCTTCAGATTACCAGAACCTGCTACCGCCTGAGCGTCGAGTGAGGTCCGGGCGCAACCATTGCACCCGGACAGTCGATTAATGATCAAGGTACAGGTAGTGCATCCAACTGGTCATGCGCAAGAGTATTTTCCGTAGCAATGATAATGCTTCAAAATGCTGAGCTGAATAGACCGCAACCTGAGCGGCAACACCGTCTGGGAGCTGCTGTTCAGCCTGATTATTATCAACTTCGATACTGACCAGCACTTTGTTGCTGCCCGGTGTGACGTTTAAGGATTGCAATGTTCCCTGGGCATAATAAGCCCCGGTCGGGATCACGGGGGCAACACTGACGACTTTTCCTTGTACTACTTGTCCCGGCAAGCCATTGAAGACAATCTCAGCTTCATCACCCACATTGAGACGTAAGATCGAGTTTTGACGAAACGCCGCAACAATTTGGTTTTTGTGCGCAGGAATAAACACCATAACTGGCTTAAAAGGCAGTCTCGACGCATAGGTTCCCGGACGAACCAGTAATTGGCTGACATAACCGTCGCTGGGGGCGCGAACAATGGTTTGCTCATAATTAAATCGAGCCTCATCAATTTGAGCTTGCAGACTGGCGATCTGCGAGTTTTGTCCATGAATGGTGCTGTCGAGTTCTTTCTGAATACTGTTCAGTTCAGCATTGGCGGCGTTCATCGCCGCGTCCTGAGCCAGATAATCCTGGCGCGCTGTATCAATATCATTGGCAGTAAATGGGTTCACTTTTGCCTGACTGCCTTTCTGGTAGCGCTGATAGTTTTTGTAATATTTATCACGTTCAGCCCTGGCCTGTTCTAGCTGCAGTCGCGCGCTATTGCGTTTCTCCTCAAGGGCCAGAACGTCATGTTTTGCCGTAACAATGTCCGCTTCAAGCTTTTCCAGTTTAGCTTTATAACGGGCAGGATCGATTTTAAACAGGACATCTCCTTTTTTTAATGGTGTGTTAATTTTATCCGTTACTTCTGAAACCACCCCGGTAACTTGCGGAACAACGGGAATGCCCACAACCAATTTTTGTGCATCTTCTGTATAGGGATGATTATAATTCATGGTAAGGATCAGCGCCCCAAGCATGACCACGCCCCCCAATACCGCTGAGGGTAATGTCCACTTATTCAACGGAACCTTAAATACTTTAAAAATGACGTAAACGATAGCGGCGTAGGTTAATGTTAATAATATTTCCACGATTAATTTACCTTTGGATCCTGCGGGCTGTATGCGCTATTAGTTTGTTCATGTGTTTTTTCCAGTATCGCAATCCGCGCGCTTAGCTCAGCGATATTATGTCCTGAGGTATTTCCATGCCAGCCATGCTTATCACTGTATAATGTTGCCCAAATCCAGAGAAATGGCCAAATCGCATGTAATGTAAATAAACTGACCCAACCCGCGACATGTATGGCATCGAGGTGAGGGTGGTTGCGTTTCTTAGCGATCTCGTACGGGATGTCGTGCAAGATTAATACGCCATAAAAAATAATTAAGAACACCAGGATGAGTATTGCTAATGATAAATAATTGAGCAACATAGTAACTCCAACAGAATTTATAACTTAATTAGAGGGTATCTCTAACGTTGTTTTTCGCCGGATTCGAGCACCACAACTGCTACCAGTAAAGCGACCGACCAACCAGTTAGCAGTGCGCCTGTCATGCCTTCAAGTGAACCGGAGATCTCCCAGAATCGTGGTAACAGCAAATCGCCATAACCGACGGTGGCAAAACTTGTAATTGAAAAATAAAGCGAGTCGTAAAATGAACTAAAGCAATGATGAATATAATAAAATGTTGCATAAACGCCACATTCCAATAAATGAGCAAGTAGTAATAAAGAGCATAATAATCCTGCTCTCGGCTTTCTCAATGTTGCACATTGCAGGCGTCTGGTTACCCATCGCGTCAAAATATAATGAACCCCCACACATAACCCAGTAATAAATAGCGACCACAAGATATTTTTAATTAACATTGAAAAAGCCCACAAGAACCATTTTGTTCATTGATATTATCACTGTATTTTTTTTGACAAAAAGTATTAATGTATTGCAAGTATAAAATCAGACTTTCTTGTAAGGCTAATGTTAATAATAAAATCCAAAAATGGACTTTTCAGGTTTGATTTTTTCTCTATTACCGATAATCATTAATAAGATTATTTAGTAAATTAGACTGAGCCTTCTATGACCAGCAATACTGAACAAACCGGTAGCAGCGAAGAACTCCTTGCGACTAATATAACCAAACTTTTCAACGCATTACTGCCACTTTCTGAAGCCCAGTCGCTATATCGTAGCGGTTCTTTTATTATGGACTCTCAGGGTGAGAATGGGATCTGGTTGTTGACCGAAGGTAGAATAGTCATTCGCCGGCGCACTGATGGGCTCATCCTGGCCAGTCAGCAGGCGCCAATGATGCTGGGAATGGCCGAGTTCTTTCTTCCCACTGGGCATAACTTTTATGATATCGAAGCAGTCAGCCCATGCACTACTCACGTAGTGAAGAAAACGGATTTCATGACTATCGTTAATCGCGATCGACTCTGGGAATCTGTGGCAATAGTTGAAGCGTATATTATTCAGGTAATGAGCCAGCGCGATCGCCTGATCACCAGTCGAACCGCAACCGATATGGTTTGGGGGCATCTTGAACTTTTACAGCAAGAGCCGGATGACGTCAGAAAAAGAATCCCGGCGGTACAGTATATCAGGGAGCGAACCGGGCTTTCCCGCAGCACCATTATGGATACGCTTGCCAGGTTAAAACGACAGGGGGCGATCCAGTTGCATCGCGGGCATTTAATCTGCATTTCGGCAGACTAACCACCGCATCCGTCCATGATTTAAATATAGTATGATGGGTCTTATGACGGATTTATGACGTTAAATCCATCAAAACATATGTTATCTGCTTTGTATCAATCTCACTTTAACTCTATAATATTGTGTGTAAACTGGCATTTATCCAAATAAGGGCCAATATTATGGATTTAACACTCAATACGGCTGCTGATATCGTCAAACTACTCTGTGACAGATTGCGTAAAGAACGACTCGCGCGGCAAATGACGCAGGCTGAGGTTGCCGCGCGTTCAGGTGTCGGTGTGAATACCGTTTCGAATCTGGAAACAGGTAAGAACGTAGGATTTGAGAATCTGGTCAAAGTCGCAATGGTGTTAGGTTATGGCGATGCGCTGGAGGGTTTATTCAAACCCAGGATTGACAGTCTGGATGATATTTTGCGTTATGAGAGGAGCGCGGCACGCCAGCGGGTGAAAAGGAAAAATTCTGATGCCTGAACAAGTTGATGTCTTTTATGAAGGTTGGGGTGAGAAATGGCTGTGGGGGAAACTGGTGTCTTCCACAGCCCTGACCGGACGCCCGTTGATCGCCTTTGAATACAGTGAAGACGCCATACGTAAGGGACTGGAACTGTCCCGGCTGATGTTACCGCTGAACGGTCCACGTTTACGCAGGGATTTCCCGGCTCATCAGTTGGGATTGCCTGGACCAGTCTATGATTCGTTACCTGATGGCTGGGGTATGCTGTTGATGGACCGATTATTTAAACGCCGCGGACTAAACGCAGCGCGCATAGGTCCTTTGGAGCGCTTAACCTGGGTCGGCAACAACGCGATGGGCGCCATGACTTTCCAGCCCGTTCAGTCAGATGTCGAGAAGATGTCAAAAGAGGATGTGCCTCTCGAACAACTGGCCGCTGAGGTGCAGGAAGTCCTGAGTGGAGACGGCGGGGAATTCTTGCAAAAATTGCTTCAGATGGGCGGTTCGCCACAAGGGGCAAGGCCAAAAGCGCTACTTTATCGTGACAGTGTCACGTCAAAATTTACTACTGCGCCGCTACCCGGGAGCGAAAGCTGGTTGATTAAATTTCCCGCCAGGCATGAGCATGCTGAAGTATGCGCCATCGAAGCGGTTTATGCTGAATGCTTGCGTCAATGTGGGATTAGCACGCCCGATACGGCATATTTTGATCTGCCTGGTGGGCAGGCGGCCTTTGCCACCCGCCGTTTCGACCGTGACCAGTCAGTACGTATTCCAATGCAGAGTCTGGCGGCTCTAACCGGCGCAAATTACCAGTTACCCGGCGCTTTAGATTACCGGGATTTTCTGCGCGCCACGCAGATCTGTACCAATGATGTCAGAGAAAAGGCGAAAGCGTTCGAACGCGTGGTTTTCAACGTGGCATTCAACAATCGAGACGATCATCCGAAGAACTTTGCTTATTTAATGTCAGCCGATGGAAACTGGACTCTGGCTCCGGCTTACGACGTCACCTGGTGTGAAGGACCCGGCGGGTACCACCAAATGGACGTGCTGGGGGAGGCGCTGGATATCAAAAGAAAGCACCTTCAGTTGCTTGGCGTTCAGGAAGCTGAGCTCTCTGCTGACCAGGTGAACGCCATAATCGAAAAGATCTGCCACTCTGCGATAGGGCTGAGCGCTATGGCCAGAGACAAATATCCCGAGCAGATAACGCAAACCACGCTGGATACGATCCAGAAACAAATTAATGATAATGTCCGCCGGTTACTGTCCAAGTGATGCAGATACCGTCGCTACACTGACCTAAAGATAACCATTAACGCCCCCAACGGCTGCGAATATAGGTTACGGCCTCCTGCGTTTGCGGCTGATTAAGATAATCTTCGCGAAACAGGATGGTGCCGTTGATGTGTGGTTCGGACTCGTTCAGATCGAGCTGCTTTTTCAGCTCTGGCACGCCGCCTTTGACTGTCCAGTCCGGCTCTTTTCGTGAAGGTTCGCCGACTTTATACAGCGCCACTCCAATATAAAGGCGGGTGTTGGTTGATTTCACAACATCTGCCCACCACTTCGCCAGCACATCGTATCGCGCCGCATCACGGGCAAAAGGCCAGTACAACTGAGGGGCGATATAGTCCAGCAAGCCTAATTGTACCCAGCGACGAGTATCGGCATAAGATTCATCATACGCTGCTGCGCCACGGGTGTCGGAACCCGCAGGATCGTGAGAACGATTGCGCCATACACCGGCGGGGCTGACGCCAAATTCCACCTCAGGCTTAAGTTTCTTAATGGTCCGCGAAACCTGGGCGATCAATCGTTGCGTGTTATCGCGCCGCCAGTCAGCTTTGGAATCAAATCCCTGACCATATTTTCTGAAGGTCTGGCTGTCGTTAAGCGCTGAACCGGGAGACTCGGTATAGAAGTAGTCATCAAACTGCACGCCGTCGACCGGATAATTTTCCACCACTTCCGCCACGATGCTGGTGATCCAGTCGCGCACTTCGGGAATACCGGGATCCAGTACAAAACGCTCACCCGAGGTGCGGATCCAGTCCCGGTGCAGGACATAAACGCTGGAGGGCGTCTGCGACAGCGTGCTGTTTAATTCGGTGATCGTTGATGGTTTGAGATTAACGGACACGCGGTAAGGGTTAAACCAGGCATGAACTTTCATGCCGCGTTTATGCGCTTCATCGAGCATAAACTGTAGCGGATCGTAACCCGGTTCCTGACCAATCGTGCCGGTTAGCGTATCTGACCACGGCAAGATTTTAGATTGCCACAATGCGGAGCCATCGGGTTTGACCTGGAAAAAAACGGTGTTGATGCCAAGACGTTTCAGGTTATCCAGCTTATCCGTCAACGCTTTCTGCTGCAGGCTGATACGGATGGCAGGGGAACTGACATTCACTGATGAGATCGGCGGCCAGTCCAGACGGGAAACCGTCGCCAGCCAGATTCCGCGCACCGGCTCCTTATTCTGTTGCGGTTTACTCACCGGAGGTAGTGGGGCGACTTTGGGACCGGGCGGCTGTGAAGAGCAACTGCCAAGTAACAACATACTGCCCACAAGTACCGCGAACCATTTCAGATTGGTTCGCGGTAATCTGGCATGGCAACGGACGAAGATATTCGCCAGTTTTTTCTGATATTTTCCTGAAAAGAAACCGGATGCTGGCATCAGACTATGCTCTTATTTTTTCTTGTTGCGGCTGTTAGCCCAGGGATCAATAGCAGGTGCAGTGTTGTTGAACGGGGTCACGTCATGCAGCGAATCAAGATAGAGCGCTTCAACTTCAGCACGCGCCCACGGCGTACGGCGCAGAAATTTTAAACTGGATTTAACGCTCGGTTCATTTTTAAAGCAGTTGATGTTAATGCGTTGAGCAAGCTCGGCCCAACCAAAACGATCGACCAGTGCATTGACCTGCATTTCTAGCGTTACGCCATGTAAAGGGTCTTTTGAAGTATGAGCATTCATATGAAGTCCAGTTCGGTATTTCCAGATTTTGTCAGTCGTGCAACGAGACAGATTACAAGAAAGCGGAACGACCAGCAATGGCCCAAATCGACACTGATCTTCCAAGGAACATTCGCTGAAACTGTAAAAAGAAGAGGGCGGACAGACCTGACACTTCAGGCTAATCACGATGGAAGAACTCTTTTTCGTATAGCAATCCGTTACCAATTTAGCTGAATAGCCGATCAAGTGGGCATCAAAGCCATCATGGTACATGCTATTGATGGCAAAGCTCGGGCATTCTATGAGTATTTCGGCTTCGTTCAGTCTCCGATAGCAGCAAATACGTTGTTCTACAAAATTTAAGTAGTGCGGGAAAAAGCACAGCTCATTTAATATCATTTTTACCGACAGATTTTCTCAGAACAGTTATATCCCTTTTAGGTGACTCCCCGAACATTCTCGAATATTCCCGGCTGAAATGGGACAGGCTTTCATAACCGACAGCATAGGCTGATGTGGTAACATCGTAATGTTCATTCAGCATTAGTCGCCTGGCTTCATTGAGGCGCAGCCATTTCTGATACCGAAGCGGGCTCATTCCCGCAAGCTGCCTGAAGTGTTGGTGGAAAGAGGGCGTGCTCATTTGCACTCGAGCTGCCAGCTCCTCGACACGTAAAGGTGATGCTATATTCGTCTTTAACCAGTCGATAGCTTTACCGATACGGTAGCCATGGCCGTCTACTGCTGCGATCTGTCTGAGATGATCAGACTGATCGCTCATCAAAAGCCGGTAATGTATCTCTCTGTGAATCAGCGGCCCGAGAACAGGAATGGCTTCAGGCTCGTCAAGCAAAGAAAGCAGACGGCAGAAAGGCTCCAGCAAAACATGAGTAATAGTTCCTATACCGACACCCGTTCCCGCATCTCGTTTTTTGACCGGCGGCAGGCTTCCTTGTGCGATTAATTCCATCAGCACGCGCTGGTCAAGTTTGTAGGCTACGCCGACGCAGGGCCGGAATGTCGAAGCCTGTAATACTTCCGAACTGGCTGGCAGATCAAGAGAAGTGATCAGGAATTTTTCCGCACTATATTCATAAGGTTCACCACCAACCCACATGATCTTCGCGCCATCGGCCACCAGAACGATACTGGGAGGGACCAGACAGCTCACCGGAGGAGCGGGTTCGTTTCGGCGGAACAATTCGAGTCCTTCTACGGCTGTAGGAAAATCACCGGTGCCGGGTGTACGCTGAGCAATATCGTTCGAAAGCTCACAAAGTAATTTTTCAACCGACTTGTCAGAAATCATTCTGTAATACCTCACATTTTTACGTCTTTTGGCGTAATCAACTTAGCAGCTATGAAAATTGAAATATACGCTTTGAAATCAGGTTCAGAGGATCAGGCAAATAATGCAGAGTATTTTAATAACATCTTTCATTAAAGATACTCAAAATAACAACACTGAAATTACAATGAAAGGTTTTAATATCATGTCGCCAAAATCTTCAGCGCGCTTTTTTAATGGCGCACTCCTTGCCGGAGCAATGGCTCTGATTTCAACAGAAACTGCTGGCGCCCAGCCTGCACCAGGCACAGCAGATTCTTCAGTGCGTCTGGTTCATACATGGGATAAAACTTTCCCAAGAAGCGAAAAAGTGGATCATCAAAAAGTTACTTTTAAAAACCGTTACGGCATTACGCTGGCCGCAGATATGTATCTTCCTAAAGATCGCGGGAACAAGAAGCTTTCTTCGCTTGTTATTTCCGGACCTTTTGGCGCAGTAAAAGAGCAGGCCTCAGGTCTCTATGCTCAGACCTTAGCAGAGCGCGGATTCGTGACGCTGGCATTTGATCCTTCTTATACCGGTGAAAGCAGTGGCGAACCCCGCAATATTGCGTCACCCGATATCAATACCGAAGACTTTATGGCCGCAGTCGATTTTATTGGACTGCAACCTTATGTAGACCGTGAACGTATCGGTGTCATCGGTATCTGCGGCATGGGAGGGATTGCCCTGAACGCTGTTGCCATGGATAAACGCGTTAAAGCGGTCGTTGCCAGCACCATGTATGATATGAGTCGCGTGATGTCGAAAGGCTACAATGACAGCGTAACACTGGAGCAACGTGAGCAGGCGCTGGAGAAGATGAGTCTTCAGCGCTGGGAAGATGCGGCAAACGGCAAACCTGCATACCAGCCAGCCTATAATAAACTGAAGGGCGGTGAAGCACAGTTCCTCGTGGACTATGCGGATTACTACATGACCAAACGCGGCTATCATTCACGGGCCGTCAACTCTGGCAATTCATGGTCCGTGACAACGCCGATGGCCTTCATGAATTTCCCGCTAATGACCTATATTAAGGAAATTTCTCCGCGCCCGATCCTGTTCATTCATGGCGAAAAAGCACATTCGCGTTATTTCTCCAAAACGGCTTATGAAGCGGCAAATCAGCCAAAAGAGCTTCTCATTGTAAATGATGCCACTCATGTCGATTTATACGATCGTATGGACAAGATCCCGTTCGATAACATCACTGCATTTTTCAACAAAAATCTTAATAAGTAAGTCATAGGTACTCTGGAGCAGACTGATGACAGCTACTCTACTTTCTGATGCAAAATTAAATTTCTTAATATTATCGAGTTAATGCTGCAAAAGAAAAAAAACGCATATGAAATAGGAGAGGTTTATGTTCTGGAATCCTGAATTATTAGCAAAAATAGATGCGGCCGACGACTTGAAAATCGCTCCGTACCACCCCGATATGAATACGACCGGTACGCCGACATGGATTTGGGAAGTGAAGGTGGATAACCGACTTTTCGTCCGAGCCTATAGTGGTACCAGTTCAAAATGGTATCAGGCAGCATTGTCTCAGCAGGCAGGTAAGATACTGGCTATCGGACAGGAGTTCGTCGTGCTGTTCGCAAAACCATCAGACCCTGAGCTTGAAAGTAAAATTGATCAGGCTTACCAGAAAAAGTACCTCAGCAGTAGCTATGTTACCGCAATGACTGGGACACGTGCCAGAGCGGCCACGATCGAGATTTTACCTTCGTGAAGTGATGCTGCGTGTTTACCAGCGCCAGCTGATTGATCGCCTGACAAAGTTAAAAGCCGCCTACATAGAAGGTGGCTTTTATTTCTTCCCATCGATAGGGTAGTCAGAAATCACAACGTATTTAATTATTGCGTATCCAAGAGTAGAAGCAGAAGCGATGAGTTAGTAGTGGTGTCAACCAATGTCCAAATGCCAGCAAACGAAAGATTGATGGGGATTTAACTCTATGACTTTGTGCGCATTACATGATTTAACATAATATACATTATGCGCACCAGTGATGTGTCAGACTCAGCGTTTGATGAACCGCTTTCGTGAATCTGGTGCTGCAGGTCTGGCAAACCTTCGACGAGGACGCCCCGGTAATCACAGACTTCCTGAGTCACTGAAGCTGCGTGTACTTTCTTTACTTCACGATAACTACAGCGACTTTGGACCAACGCTTGCCGCAGAAAAATTGCGCGAACGCCATAACATCACGGTGTCTGTTGAAACGCTCAGAAAATGGATGACGGCTGATGGACTCTGGGTCCCATACTCGCGTCGCAGGCCACGTGTTCATCAACCCAGATACCGGCGTGACTACTTCGGAGAACTTGTTCAGATCGATGGTTCCCCGCATGACTGGTTTGAAGGACGCGCCCCCAAATGCTGCCTTCTCGTTTTTATTGATGATGCTACTGGCCGCCTGATGCACCTTCGTTTTGGTGAGACTGAGTCTGCTTTCGATTACATGATGGCCACTCGCGAGTACCTCAGACAACACGGTAAACCACTGGCGTTTTATAGTGATAAACATGGCATTTTCAGAGTCAACAACGGTGGGACGACCACGACTGGCACGACTCAATTCGGTCGGGTTCTGGCTGAGCTTGGAATTGAGCTGATATGTGCCAACAGCCCGCAAGCTAAAGGTCGCGTTGAGCGTGCAAACCAGACTCTTCAGGATCGGCTTATCAAGGAAATGCGGCTTGAAGGCATCAGCAGCATCGAGGATGCCAATACCTGGCTGGATACATTCATTACTGACTTCAATCGTCGTTTTGCCAGGCCAGCAAAATACCCTAAAGATCTGCACCGACCGGTGTCTGAAAGCGCTCAAGATCTGGATGATATATTTGCCTGGCAGGAATCACGTAAGCTCTCGAAAACGCTGACTTTCCGTTACGATAAGATGATATATCTCGTTGAACCTACAGAAGAAAATACCAGAATTGCGGGCGAAAAAATCACAGTTTACGATTACCCGGATGGCACACTGGCGTTTAAATATGGCTACCGATCACTCAATTACCAGGTATTCGACAAACTGGAATGTGTCGACCAGGGACAAGTCGTTGATAACAAACGTCTTGGGGCTGTTCTGAAGCTGGCGCAAAGCAAAATGGATGAACTCGAACGCGAGGGTAAGCGTGATCGGAGCAAAAAGATGCCTAAACGACGCGCACAGGCCAGGGTTCAGGAGCAATTGAGGGCCATTAATCCCGTGCTGGCTAACCCTGAAGAGTTCAGAGCCAGCCTTAAACGGTAGCGCCCTCCCCATTCCAAAGGCATAACCCCGCACTCCTCTGAAGTTAGGGGTTATCGTCGATGAATGAAGTTTATACGTGCCTACTAAACGATATACTTTTGGCAGGTGCAATTACGTAGCTAAAAATTAATTCATCTCTATCATCAGCATGTCTACCACGATAGAGAACTCGTTCAATTTTTACTGCTAAATAATATCCATTTTTATTTTGCAATACAGCCAATTCCCCTTCATTCAACGAAGTGGAACTATCTTCATTGTAAAACGAGTTACATTCGGCATTATTAATTTGTTCAATTTCAGTAATTCCAGTTGGAATACGCAAGGAATGAATGCTTTCTTGTCTATTGTATATCCATATACTTCCTTTACTGCATCTGGACCAGGATAGCTCGAAAGCCATATCTCCAGCACCAACCCAGAATTTCCCGTTGTTCAACGTAGGGTTGAATGTAA
>NZ_JAHLQZ010000010.1:0-57746 GCF_018919505.1 Citrobacter sp. S55_ASV_140 | reverse complement strand
GCGTGATGTGTTGCGCATGTCTGAAGATCCGAAGCGCCCGGAGCGTAAAATTCAGTTCTTTGTCGCGGTTTATCAGCATCTGCGTGAACGTATTCGTCAGGATATTATTCGTACCGACGATCCGGTGGAAGCGATTGAACAGATGGAGATCGAACTGAGCCGTCTGACGGAAGAATTAACCTCGCGTGAACAGAAGCTGGCGATCAGCTCCCGCAGCGTGGCAAACATCATTCGTAAGACGATTCAGCGCGAACAAAACCGTATTCGTATGCTGAACCAGGGGCTGCAAAACGTGTCGTTTGGCCAGGTCAACAGTGTACGTCTGAATGTCAATGTGCGTGAAACGCATGCCACCTTGCTGGACGTACTTTCCGAGCAGCATGAACAGCACCAGGATCTGTTTAACAGCAACCGTCTGACCTTCTCTGAAGCACTGGCGAAGCTGTATCAGCGACTGAATCCGCAGATTGATATGGGGCAACGCACGCCGCAAACCATTGGTGAAGAGCTGCTGGACTACCGTAACTATCTGGAAATGGAAGTCGAGGTTAACCGTGGATCTGACGGTTGGCTGCGTGCTGAATCTGGCGCACTGTCCACCGGTGAAGCGATCGGGACCGGGATGTCTATTCTGGTGATGGTTGTGCAAAGCTGGGAAGACGAAGGTCGCAGACTGCGTGGGAAAGATATCTCGCCATGCCGACTGTTGTTCCTTGATGAAGCCGCACGACTTGATGCCCGCTCCATCGCGACCCTGTTTGAACTGTGCGAGCGTTTGCAGATGCAACTGATTATCGCGGCACCGGAAAACATCAGCCCGGAGAAAGGCACCACCTACAAACTGGTGCGTAAAGTCTTCCAGAACACCGAGCACGTTCACGTGGTGGGGCTACGCGGGTTTGCCCCGCAGTTACCTGAACCACTGCCGGGAACTGAAGACGCTTCCTCACAGGCAAGCTAACGAAGAAGGCGGCTAAATAGCCGCCTTCTGCTTTTCTGAAAAGCACGTAATGCCTGGTGTGATTTCTTTAGACTTCTTTACATTAGGTTAGGCAAAAACTATTTGATGTTTATATACTAAAGGTAAGCCTAACGCATCGCAGGCTTGCTCGTCATACTTCAGCGTGTATTGGCGTTTTACAGGTCCGACCCCAACTAACTTAGGGGGAATGCATACGGCCTGGCTATCCAAAGTATGATAAAGAAAACAGGGGGCAAGGGATGTTGCTTAATAAAATGTGTGGTCGTCGGCTCTCGGCAATCAGTTTGTGCCTGGCCGTAACATTCGCTCCACTGTTCAATGCGCAGGCCGACGAGCCTGAAATGATTCCTGGCGATAGCTCAGCGTCCGTCAGTGAACAGCCTACGGCGTTATCGCAACCGCAGGTTCAATCTTCCGCTACTGCTATTATGGCGGGTATTCAACCGCTGCCAGAGGGCATGTCTGTCGATAAGGCGCGCGCCGACTTACAATCTCAACTTCCAGCGGGCTTCACGCCGGTATACATGAGTCAGTTGGAGCGGCTGTACGCTGCGCGCGATATGAAACCGATGTGGGAAAATCGTGATGCGGTAAAAGCATTTCAGCAACAGTTAGCCGAGGTGGCGATTGCTGGTTTCCAGCCGCAATTTACCACTTGGGTCGCATTGCTGACTGACCCGGCGGTAACCGGTCAGGCGCGAGACATCGTGCTTTCTGATGCCCTGATGGGATATCTGCACTTTATCGCGAATATTCCTGTCAAAGGTAATCGCTGGCTCTACAGTAACAAGCCCTATGCGCTGGCAACTCCGCCGATTTCCGTGATCAACCAATGGCAGGTGGCGCTGGATAATGGCCAGCTGACTTCGTTTATTGCCAGCCTGGCACCTCAGCATCCGCAGTATGCAGCCATGCATGAATCGTTGCTAAAACTGGTGAGCGATACGCGTCCCTGGCCGCAGTTAACCAGTACCGCGACGCTGCGTCCTGGCGAGTGGAGTAACGACATGCCCGCGTTGCGTGAAATTTTACGCCGTACCGGGATGCTCGAATCAGTCGTCAGTACGGCTGCTAAAGAAGGGCGTAGCGCTTACGGCAGTGAACTGGTCGAGGCGGTGAAGCGGTTTCAGACCTGGCAGGGGCTGGGGGCTGATGGCGCAATTGGACCCGCAACGCGTGACTGGCTGAACGTAACGCCCGCGCAGCGTGCGGGGGTGCTGGCGTTGAATATTCAGCGTTTGCGCCTGCTGCCGAGTGACTTATCTACCGGTATCATGGTCAATATTCCTGCCTACTCGCTGGTCTATTACCAGAACGGTAATCAGGTGCTGGCCTCCCGTGTCATCGTCGGGCGTCCCGATCGTAAAACGCCGATGATGAGCAGTGCGCTGAATAATGTGGTCGTGAACCCGCCGTGGAACGTCCCGCCGACGCTGGCACGAAAAGATATTCTGCCTAAGTTGTGGAATGATCCGGGATACCTTGAGCGTCACGGCTATACCGTAATGCGCGGCTGGAATAGCAAAGAGACGATAGATCCGTGGCAGGTTGACTGGGCGACCATCACCGCATCCAATCTGCCGTTCCGCTTCCAGCAGGCGCCGGGCGCGCGTAACTCACTCGGACGTTATAAATTTAATATGCCGAGTTCAGATGCTATTTATTTGCACGATACGCCGAATCACAATCTGTTCCAGAAAGATACGCGGGCGCTTAGTTCAGGCTGCGTGCGTGTGAATAAGGCATCTGAGCTGGCGAATATGCTGTTACAGGATGCGGGATGGAATGATTCGCGCATCTCGGACGCCCTGAAGCAAGGGGATACACGGTACGTGAATATTCGCCAGAATATTCCGGTCAATCTCTACTACCTGACCGCGTTTGTGGGAGCGGATGGTCGGACGCAGTATCGTACAGATATTTACAATTACGATCTGACAGCGCGATCCAGCGCACAAATTGTGTCAAAAGCCGAACAATTAATCAGATAAATGAAGCAGTTCGAGAAAAATGATTGTCGTAAGTTATGTCGGAAACGGGGCAAAATGGCTGTAAGCCCCGTATTTCCTGGGGTTGGGAGCCTTGACGTAGACTACTTAGCCAGATAAGGTTTCCCGCGTGCGCTAGAGCATACATACGATAACATTGACCTTGTAGATCTTAATACCATGGACAAATTTGACGCTAATCGCCGCAAACTGCTGGCGCTTGGTGGCATTGCCCTCGGCGCTGCCATCCTGCCTACGCCCGCGTTTGCCACACTCTCTACCCCACGTCCGCGTATCTTGACTCTGAATAACCTGCATACCGGTGAGTCAATAAAAGCAGAGTTTTTTGATGGCAGGGGCTATATTCAGGACGAATTAGCAAAACTTAACCACTTTTTCCGTGATTTTCGGGCCAATAAAGTGAAATCCATTGACCCGGGATTGTTTGACCAACTCTTCCGTCTGCAGGGCCTGCTGGGCACGCGTAAACCCGTACAGCTGATCTCTGGCTATCGCTCAATCGATACCAATAATGAACTCCGTGCGCGCAGCCGTGGTGTCGCTAAGAAAAGCTACCACACGAAAGGCCAGGCTATGGATTTCCATATTGAAGGCATCGCATTAAGTAATATTCGCAAAGCTGCGTTATCTATGCGCGCAGGTGGTGTAGGATACTACCCCAGCAGTAACTTTGTGCATATTGACACCGGACCTGCACGGCACTGGTGATCCGTAAGCTTAATGAAACAGGAGCTGTATGAACTATCGTATTATTCCGGTCACTGCATTTGCCCAGAACTGCTCGTTAATCTGGTGTGAGCAGACTCGTCTGGCCGCGCTGGTCGATCCCGGCGGCGATGCCGGGAAAATCAAACAGGAAGTGGATGCCAGCGGTCTGACGCTTATGCAGATCCTGCTCACTCATGGTCATCTTGACCACGTTGGGGCGGCGGCTGAACTGGCACAGCATTATGGTGTCCCGGTTATTGGCCCGGAAAAAGAAGATGAGTTCTGGCTACAGGGGCTGCCTGCTCAGAGCAGGATGTTTGGCCTGGGAGATTGTGAGCCGCTGACGCCCGATCGCTGGTTGAATGAAGGCGACCGGATAAGCGTGGGCAATGTGACGTTACACGTACTGCATTGTCCGGGCCACACGCCGGGGCATGTGGTCTTCTTTGATGAGCAGTCAAAATTACTGATTTCGGGTGACGTGATTTTCAAAGGCGGCGTAGGACGCAGCGACTTCCCGCGCGGCGATCACAGCCAATTGATTGATTCGATTAAACGTAAACTGTTGCCGTTGGGCGATGACGTGACGTTTATTCCGGGCCACGGTCCACTTTCTACGCTGGGTCACGAACGGTTGCATAACCCGTTCCTGCAGGATGAAATGCCTGTCTGGTAAAAGCGCAGATAAATAAAAAGGCCGCGATTGCGGCCTTTTTTTGTGCGCTATTGATTACAGTACTGCGACAATCGCTTCGCACAGCGGCGCCATGTTATCTGGCGTCATTCCGGCTACGTTTACACGTCCGGAAGCGACGGCATAGACACCAAACTCTTCACGCAGACGCAGAACCTGCTCTTTAGTCAGGCCGCTGAATGAGAACATGCCGTTCTGTTTGATGATAAAGCTGAAGTCGCGGCTTGCACCTTTCTCCTGCAGCGTATTCACGAACAGTAAACGCATGCGCTGAATGCGTTGGCGCATATCAGTCAGCTCTTGTTCCCAGATGGCGCGCAGCGCGTCGTTGCTCAGAATCGTAGCGACTACGGATGCGCCGTGTGCCGGCGGGTTGGAATAGTTAGCACGAATGGCTGATTTCATCTGGCTAAACGCGCGGTCAACGGTTTCAGCATCGGCTGCAACCAGCGTACAGGCGCCTACGCGCTCATTGTACAGACCAAAGTTCTTGGAGTAGGAGCTGGCGACGATCAGCTCTTTGTGCAGCGCCGCGAATGCGCGCAGACCTTCCGCATCTTCTTCCAGACCACGGGCAAAACCCTGGTAGGCGAAGTCAAACAGCGGCAACCAACCTTTATCGACGGAAAGCTGAGCCAGCGTTTGCCACTGCTCCAGTGTTGGATCGATACCGGTTGGGTTATGGCAGCAGCCGTGGAATAACACCACGTCGCCGGCCTGCGCTTCGCTGAGGCTTGCCAGCATCGCATCAAAGTCTAAAGAGTGGTTTGCCGCATCGTAATAATTGTATTCACGAACTTCCAGACCGGCAGAGTTAAAGACGCTCTTATGGTTCGGCCAGCTTGGATTGCTCACCCAAACGCGTTTAGCCGAGGTGTTTTTTGCCAGGAAATCAGCTGCTACACGCAGTGCGCCAGTACCACCAGGGGTCTGTGCTGTACGTGCGCGTTTGTCGTTGATAAGCGAACTCTCTTTACCAAACAGTAATTCCTGAGTGCAGCGACCAAACTCTGGAATACCGTCAATGCCAAGGTAGTTTTTGGTGGTTTCATTTTCCAGTATATATTGCTCGGCTTTTTTAACGCTGGTCAGTACCGGCGTTTTGCCTGTCTCATCTTTATATACACCGATCCCGAGGTTTATTTTTCCTGGGCGGTCATCGGCACGAAACAAATCAGCCAGACCCAAAATAGGGTCGGCAGGAGCGGCGGTAATGTTCTCAAACATGACGAGGTTCCATAGTGATTACAGAAGGGAAGTCCGCTATCAGGTTAACGGTAGATTTACAAAATGCCAACCGTTACTGACGAAAAGCTGAGGTGTTTTTTTAAGACGCAAGAATCCGCTAGCAGAGATAAAAAAACAGGACCGAAGTCCTGTTTTTTAGGCATTTAACAAAGAGGTCTGCTATTAGAACTGGTAAACGATACCTACTGCGACGGTGTCGTCAGAGCCTACGCCCAGTTTGTTGTCAGAATCGATCTGGTTGATGATGTAATCAACATAGGTGGACATGTTTTTGTTGAAGTAGTAAGTCGCACCCACTTCGAAGTAGTTCACCAGATCTACGTCACCGATGCCTTCAATGTCCTTACCTTTAGATTTGGTATAGGCGAGGGACGGACGCAGGCCGAAGTCGAACTGATACTGGGCAACCAACAGCACGTCTTCAGTTTTGTTGGCATAACCGTTAGCGATACGGGTTGCGTTGTGGGTTTCGCTATAGTTAGCTGCCAGGTAGATGTTGTTCGCATCGTACTTAACGCCGGTCGCCCACTGCTCAGCTTTGTCGCCATGGCCGCGCAGAGCCGGGTTTTGTTGAGCATCGGTACGGTCAGCTGCGCCATATGCACCTACGATACCGAAGCCGTCGAATTCGTAGCTGATAGAACCGCCAACGCCATCGCCGTTAGAGCGACGAACGTCATCACGCTCATTTTTACCCAGGTACTGAACGGCGAAGTTCAGGCCTTCAACCAGACCGAAGAAGTTGGAGTTACGGTAGGTTGCGAGACCGCCGTTACGCTGGGAGAAGAACTGGTCAGAAGCAGCGGTATCACCACCGAATTCTGGCAGCATATCGGTGTAACCCAGCGCATCGTATACGACGCCGTAGTTACGACCGTAGTCGAAGGAGCCCGCGTCGCCGAATTTCAGACCGGCGAACGCCAGACGGGTTTTGTTGCCTTTCTGGGCATCGTCACCGCCTTCTGGGTTATTGCCGCTGAACTGGTATTCCCACTGGCCGTAACCGGTCAGTTGGTCGTTAATCTGAGTTTCCCCTTTGAAACCAAGACGGGCATAGGTCTGATCGCCGTTAGGCGCGTAGGCGTTATCACCGTTGTTCTTGGAAAAATAGTGCAGACCCACGGCTTTACCGTAAATGTCTACTTTGTTGCCATCTTTGTTATAAACTTCTGCAGCGTTAGCTGCCCCGGCTACCAGCAGAGCAGGGATAACCACTGCCAGAATATTGCGCTTCATCATTATTTATTACCCTCATCGGTTTTTATATGACACCTGCCACTGCCGCCAATAAATTCCGTCAATTAAAATTTACGGAACTATTGATGAGAGTTTGGTGTCTTTATGTGTCTGACAGGCATCTTTCCATTCAAACTATCGTTTCGCTACTCTCAAAGTGCTACAAATATAAAGATTTGGTTTCAAAAAGAAAAAATGTGTAACAAAATGTTATTTTTATGCAACTTTGTGAACAACTTCAAACTTCAGATGTCTCTGCGCTAAAAATCACCCCTGTTATTTCTATTTATATGATTTTCTTATATTTAATTTTGCTAAGACCGCTTTTTCTTCGCTATGACTAAAAGAACTGATTTAACTGAAGGTGATTTATGGACATCTGGACAGCCATGTGAAAGGTTAAAAAATGTACTATTTAATCAGAAAATGCTAATCCACAATAAAACTGCTGGTTATTTTTTGTTCGAATGTGTTGCTGTGAAATATTACGTAACAGGAAGAGGGGAGGCGAAGGGTTGTATTTAACGTGTTATGGGGATCCCTGTAACGTGGAGCGGTTACAAAAAAGGCCAGCAATGAATGCTGGCCTTTGGATTAAAAATTCAGCTTTAGAAGCTGGCGTTACGCGGAGTACGCGGGAACGGAATGACATCACGGACGTTCTGCACGCCAGTAACGTAGGCAATCAGACGCTCGAAGCCTAAGCCGAAGCCGGAATGCGGAACGGTACCGTAGCGGCGCAGGTCGCGATACCACCAGTAATCTTCTTTATTCAGACCCATCTCCAGCATACGGGCATCCAGCACGTCCAGACGCTCTTCACGCTGAGAACCACCGATGATTTCACCGATTCCCGGAGCCAGTACGTCCATTGCCGCAACGGTTTTACCGTCTTCGTTAAGGCGCATATAAAACGCTTTGATATCTTTCGGGTAGTTTTTAACCACGACCGGCGCTTTAAAGTGCTCTTCAGCAAGATAACGTTCGTGCTCGGAAGAGAGATCCACACCCCAGTAAACCGGGTTTTCAAACTGTTTGCCGCATTTTTCGAGAATGCTTACCGCGTCGGTGTAGTCCACCTGCGCGAAGTCGGCGTCAATGAAACGTTCCAGGCGTGAAATCGCGTCTTTGTCTACGCGTTCAGCGAAGAATTTCATATCATCCGCACGCTCTGCCAGTACGGCCTTGAAAGCATACTTCAGCATGGCTTCAGCGAGGCCTGCCACGTCGTCCAGATTGGCGAAAGCCACTTCTGGCTCCAGCATCCAGAACTCTGCCAGGTGACGGCTGGTGTTAGAGTTTTCTGCACGGAACGTCGGGCCAAAGGTATAAATTTTGGACAGGGCGCAGGCGTAGGTTTCGCCGTTCAACTGACCAGAAACGGTCAGGAAGGCTTCTTTACCGAAGAAGTCCTTATCGAAGTCGACTTTTCCCTGATCGTTACGCGGCAGGTTTTCCAGATCCAGCGTAGAAACACGGAACATCTCACCAGCGCCTTCCGTATCGGAAGCGGTGATCAGCGGCGTGGATACCCAAAAGAAACCCTGCTCGTGGAAAAAACGATGCAGTGCTTGCGCCAGCGTATGACGTACACGCGCTACCGCACCAATCATGTTGGTACGCGGACGCATGTGCGCCACTTCACGCAAATACTCAATGCTGTGACGCTTGGCCGCCATCGGGTAGGTGTCAGGATCTTCAACCCAGCCCGCGACTTCAACCTCAGTGGCCTGAATTTCAAAGCTCTGTCCCTGTCCAGGCGACGCAACGACTTTACCCGTTACGATAACTGAACAGCCGGTTGTCAGGCGCAATACGTCCTGATTGTAATTGGGCAGAGAATTATTGATGACGGCCTGTACAGGATCAAAGCAGGAACCGTCATAAACGGCGAGGAAGGAGATGCCAGCTTTTGAATCTCGGCGGGTACGTACCCATCCGCGCACGGTGACTTCGCTGTCAACGGCTACGCGGCCCTGGAGTACGTCGGCTACAGGCACAACGCTCATAATATTCTCTCTGTTAATAGTCGGATATATAAACACATGTCCACCCGTAATGGGGGGGATACCTATGTTACCTGGCATCTGCAATCAGACAAGCAGAATTCGTTGCTGGAGTGAAAGATTTCGGAAATAAACGCGAAAAGGGAGCCGATGTGGCTCCCTGTGAAGATTAACTGGCTTTTTTAATATGCGGCAAATCGAAAGCTTTGCGCAACGCACGAACAAACGCTTTATCGTGGCAGATGGTTTTACCGGGGCTATCAGATAACTTCGCTACCGGTTTGCCGTTACATTCCACCAGCTTGATAACAATATTGAGCGGCTTAACCTGCGGAATATCACACGTTAGCCGTGTACCAATGCCAAAACTCAACTGTACGCGAGAAGAGAAGTGGCGGTAGAGCTCAATCGCTTTTTTCAGATCGAGGTTATCGGAGAACACCAGCGTTTTGCTCAGCGGATCAATCCCCAGTTTTTCATAGTGGGCAATGGCTTTTTCACCCCATTCAACCGGATCGCCAGAGTCGTGACGTAAGCCTTGGTAACGGGTCGCAAATTCAACGCCAAAGTCGCGTAAAAACGCATCCATGGTGATGCAGTCCGTCAGCGCAATCCCGAGTTGGTCAGGATACTCATTTAACCATGCGGCCAGCGCAACGCGCTGGCTGGTGGCAAGCTCCGGGCTGATTTGCTGATGAGCCTGGAACCACTCATGCGCTTGCGTACCCATCGGGGTTAATGACAGACGACGGGCGAGATCGTAGTTGCTGGTGCCGACAAACCAGGATTCTTGCTGCAGGCGTTTAACAATGGCCTGCTGTACTTCGCGTGAAAAACGGCGGCGCGTACCGAAATCCATCAGATGGAAGCGGGACATATCGACATCTTTCGTTAAAGCAGAGAATTCGACTAGTTTGCTTTCCAGCTCATGGAGTGCCTGTGGGACGCCTGATTCGGGCGAACGGTAACGGTGCACCAGTTCGCTGATAACCGCCAGCAGCGGGACTTCCCACATGATCACTTCACGCCATGGACCGGTTAAGCGGATGTTCAGCTTGCCGTTATCGTTGGTGACGCACACCTGTTCCGGGTTATAGCGGAAATCACGTAACCAGGCGAGGTAATCAGCTTTAAAGAAAGGCAGGCCGGAGAGCCACTGGTACTCGTCCTCCTGCAGTCGCAGGTGCTGCATGGCATTCACCTGCTCACGAATAGCATCGGCATAAATACCGAGCAGGTCATCGCCACGGCAACGAAATTCAGCCGCTACTTGTACATCATAGTAGTGGTGAAAAACGGCTTGCTGCATATGCAACTTATAAGCGTCTGTATCCAGCAGCGAGTGCAGAACAGGAGAAGCGAATTGTGTCATAGGTGCGCAGTAGCATCCTCTCACGGGAGCGTTTAGTACAATAAACAACTAAGAAAACCGCTGGAGTATACCCTGTTTAGCGATTTATTGAACCCCGATCACACCATAAGCTGTCTTTCTGGTCGAGGGCAATTCGTGCCGCGTGTTATGAAAATGTAGCAAAAAGGGTGTTTGTGCCTGAAAAGATGAACATTCTGCGTAGCGCGATTTACGCAACAGGAATAGACTGAAGCCGAGACTCTACCAAAGATGCTAAAGGTTTTTTTATGACACAACAGCCACAAGCCAAATACCGTCACGACTATCGTGCGCCGGATTACCAGATTACTGATATTGACTTGACCTTTGACCTGGATGCTGAAAAAACCGTGGTCACCGCCGTGAGCCAGGCTGTCCGTCATGGTGCGTCCAGTGCGCCGCTGCGCCTGGATGGCGAAGATCTGACCCTGGTGTCAATCCACGTGAACGACGAGCTGTGGACAGAGTATAAAGAAGAAGAGGGCGCTCTGGTCATCAGTCAACTGCCGGAACGTTTTACGCTGCGTATCGTGAATGAAATTAGCCCGGCGGCCAATACCGCGCTGGAAGGACTGTATAAGTCTGGCGATGCGCTGTGCACCCAGTGTGAGGCAGAAGGGTTCCGCCATATTACCTGGTATCTCGACAGACCCGATGTTCTGGCGCGTTTTACCACCAAAATTATCGCCGATAAAACCCAATATCCGTTCCTGCTCTCTAACGGCAACCGCGTGGCGCAGGGTGAACTGGAAAACGGTCGTCACTGGGTGCAGTGGCAGGATCCGTTCCCGAAACCGTGCTATCTGTTTGCGCTGGTAGCCGGTGATTTCGACGTCCTGCGTGACACCTTTACCACCCGCTCAGGACGTGAAGTGGCGCTGGAACTGTATGTCGATCGCGGCAATCTGGACCGTGCGCCGTGGGCAATGACCTCGCTGAAAAACTCCATGAAATGGGATGAGGAGCGTTTCGGCCTCGAGTATGACCTCGACATCTATATGATTGTCGCCGTCGACTTCTTCAATATGGGCGCGATGGAGAATAAAGGTCTGAACATCTTTAACTCCAAATATGTGCTGGCCCGCACCGATACGGCCACCGACAAAGACTATCTCGATATTGAACGCGTTATTGGTCACGAATATTTCCATAACTGGACCGGCAACCGTGTGACCTGTCGCGACTGGTTCCAGTTGAGCCTGAAAGAAGGTTTAACCGTGTTCCGCGATCAGGAGTTCAGTTCCGATCTCGGCTCACGCGCGGTAAACCGTATCAGCAATGTACGTACCATGCGCGGCCTGCAGTTTGCCGAAGACGCCAGCCCGATGGCGCACCCTATCCGCCCGGATATGGTCATCGAAATGAACAACTTCTATACCCTGACCGTGTATGAAAAGGGCGCTGAAGTCATTCGTATGATCCACACTCTGCTGGGGGAGACTAACTTCCAGAAAGGGATGCAGCTGTACTTTGAGCGTCATGACGGCAGCGCTGCTACCTGTGATGATTTCGTGCAGGCGATGGAAGATGCGTCCAATGTCGATCTCTCTCATTTCCGCCGCTGGTACAGTCAGTCCGGTACGCCGATTCTGACCGTGCGTGATGACTACAATCCGTCAACGGAACAATACACGCTGACTATCAGCCAGCGTACGCCAGCCACGCCGGATCAGGCCGAGAAACAACCGCTGCATATTCCTTTCGCCCTCGAGTTGTATGACAACGAAGGGAAAGTGATCCCGCTACAAAAAGGCGGGCATCCGGTGAATGCTGTGCTCAACGTGACCCAGGCAGAACAGACGTTTGTCTTTGATAACGTCTACTTCCAGCCGGTTCCGGCACTGCTGTGCGAATTCTCCGCACCGGTAAAACTGGAATACAAATGGAGCGATCAGCAACTGACCTTCCTGATGCGTCATGCGCGTAACGATTTCTCTCGTTGGGATGCGGCGCAAAGTCTGCTGGCGACCTATATTAAGCTCAACGTTGCCCGTCATCAGCAGGGTCAGCCGTTGTCGCTGCCGGTACATGTGGCCGATGCTTTCCGCGCGATTTTGCTCGATGAGAAAATCGATCCGGCGCTGGCGGCAGAGATCCTGACGTTGCCTTCGGTAAATGAAATCGCCGAACTGTTCGATATCATCGATCCGGTCGCGATAACGGAAGTTCGCGAAGCATTGACCCGCACGCTGGCGGCTGAGCTGGCGGATGAATTCCTCGCTATCTATAACGCTAATCATCTTGACGAGTACCGCGTTGAGCATGCTGATATTGGTAAGCGTACGCTGCGCAATGCCTGCCTGCGCTTCCTGGCCTTTGGCGAAACCCATCTGGCTGACACGTTGGTTAGCAAGCAGTACCGCGAAGCGAACAATATGACTGACGCCCTGGCGGCGCTGTCCGCTGCGGTGGCGGCGCAACTGCCATGCCGTGACGCATTGATGCAGGAGTATGACGATAAATGGCATCATGACGGTCTGGTAATGGATAAATGGTTTATCCTGCAATCCACCAGCCCGGCGAGAAACGTGCTGGAAACGGTACGCGGTCTGCTGGAGCATCGTTCCTTCAGTATGAGTAACCCGAACCGTATTCGTTCCCTGATTGGTGCTTTTGCGGGCAGCAACCCGGCGGCTTTCCATGCGGAAGATGGCAGCGGCTATCAGTTCCTGGTCGATATGCTGACTGAGCTGAACAGCCGCAATCCGCAGGTGGCGTCACGTCTGATTGAGCCGTTGATTCGTTTGAAACGCTATGATGCCAAACGTCAGGCGAAGATGCGTGCGGCGCTGGAACAGTTGAAAGGCCTCGAGAATCTCTCCGGCGATCTGTTCGAGAAGATTGACAAAGCGTTAGCCTGATAATATTGCCGGATGGATCCGGCCTACCATTCACGCGTAGGCCGGATAAGCAGTAGCGCCATCCGGCGTTTTTAACCCTGCTTGCGTAGCTGAACTTCATTTTCGCCGCGTTTCATCACCCGGTTCAACACTTCCGCTTCCAGCTCGGCTAACCGCACCGATCCCAAACGGCGGGGGCGCTGAATATCCACCGTCAGATCCAGCCCGATTTTACCCTCTTCGATCAACAGCACGCGGTCTGCCATCGCGACGGCCTCACTGACATCGTGCGTCACCAGCAGCACCGTAAAGCCGTGGTCCTGCCATAGCGAGACGATCAGATCCTGCATCTCAAGACGGGTTAACGCATCCAGCGCGCCGAGCGGTTCATCCAGTAACAGCAGGCCAGGGCGGTGAATTAATGCCCGCGCCAGGGCCACGCGCTGTTTTTGGCCGCCAGACAGGGCGGCAGGCCACTCCTGTGCCCGGTTTTCGAGGCCAACAGCGGCCAGCGCATTACGGGCCGCATCGCGCCATTGACCTTTCAGCCCCAGACCAACGTTATCGATAACCGTTTTCCATGGCAGCAGGCGCGCATCCTGAAACATCATGCGCGTATCATCCTGAATCTCTGCCAGCGGGGTAGTTCCGGCAAGTAATGCGCCTGAAGTGGGCGATTCCAGCCCAGCCAGCAGGCGCAGCAAGGTGCTTTTGCCACCGCCACTGCGGCCCACTACGGCAACAAATTGCCCTGCCGGAATATGCAGATCTAATTGATTCAGCACTGTATTGGCGGCGTATTGTTTGGTCACGGCGCTCAGCAAAAGCGGCGTACCCTGATTCAAGCGAGCGGTATTCATACAGTAGCCTCCTTCACATGGTAAGCCGGGTTCCAGCGCAGCCAGACTCGCTCCAGCAGTTGGGCGCTGACATCGGCAAGTTTGCCGAGCAGGGCGTAGAGAATGATGGCCACTACCACCACGTCGGTTTGCAGAAATTCTCGGGCATTCATCGCCAGATAACCAATGCCGGCATTGGCGGAAATGGTTTCCGCAACGATCAACGTCAGCCACATCAGTCCGAGAGCAAAACGTACGCCAACCATAATCGAGGGCAGGGCACCGGGCAGGATCACATGGATAAACAGTGAAAAGCCGGACAACCCATAGCTGCGCGCCATCTCCACCAGGCCGCGATCGATATTGCGGATCCCGTGCCAGGTGTTGATGTAAATCGGGAACAGTGTGCCCAAGGCGACGAGAAAGATCTTCGCCGATTCATCAATGCCGAACCACAAAATCACCAGCGGGATCAGCGCCAGATGGGGAACGTTGCGCAGCATCTGTATCGACGTATCCAGCAGGCGTTCCCCCCAGCGTGAAAGACCGCTGATGAGTCCCAGCGTCAAACCCAACGATCCACCGATCGAGAATCCGATCAGCGCCCGCCAGGAACTGATCGCCAGATGCTGCCAAAGCTCGCCGCTGGCGGAAAGTGTCCAGAAGGCTTCGACAACGCCTTCCGGGGAGGGCAGGATGCGGGTGGATAGCCAGCCCATTGACGAGGCTATCTGCCAGAGCGCCACCAGACCTACCGGCAAAAACCAGGGTGCGAGGCGCAATAGCCACCTGTTTTTCGGTGTTGTCATCAGCGTGCTCCTTAGCTTTGCGCGACCTTACGGGGAATAAATTCGTTAGCCACCGCTTCGCCTTGTTGGTGCAGACGCTGTGGCTGTGGAATTTCAGGTATCGAAACATCCAGATGCGGGAACAGTAGCTCGCCAACTTTGTACGCCTCTTCCAGATGCGGATACCCCGACAGCACAAAGCTGTCGATACCCAGCGCGGCGTACTCGTTTATGCGCGCTGCGACGGTCGGGCCGTCGCCGACCAGCGCGGTTCCGGCGCCGCCACGCACCAGCCCAACGCCTGCCCACAGGTTCGGGCTTATTTCCAGTTTGTCGCGTTTACCGTTGTGCAGCGCGGCCATCCGCTGTTGGCCAACCGAATCCGTTCTTGAGAAGGCGGCCTGGGCTTTGGCAATCGTGTCGTCATCAAGATGCGAAATCAGACGCTCCGCTGCCTGCCACGCCTCATCCGTCGTCTCCCGCACGATCACATGCAAACGAATACCAAAGCGGATCTTGCGTCCAAGCGCTGCTGCTTTGGCTCGCACTTGCTCAATCTTCTCTTTCACCTGTTCAGGCGGTTCGCCCCAGGTCAGATAGAGATCAACCTGCTCGGCAGCCAGGTCTTGCGCGACATCGGAAGAACCGCCGAAATAAAGTGGCGGCCAGGGTTGCTGTACGGGAGGAAAAAACAGCTTCGCGCCGCGGACGTGCATATGTTTGCCGTTGAAATCCACCGTTTCTCCCTGTAACAGCCGACGCCAGATCTGGGTGAATTCAGCAGAAGCTTCATAGCGCTCGGTGTGATCAAGAAACACGCCGTCGCCAGCCAGTTCCTGCGGATCGCTGCCGGTCACCAGGTTAAACAGCGCCCGACCGTTAGAGAGTCTGTCGAGCGTTGCAGCCTGGCGTGCGGCAACCGTTGGCGAGGTTACGCTTGGACGCAGCGCGACCAAAAACTTGAGCCGCTGAGTAACAGGGATCATGGAGGCGGCTACCAGCCAGGCATCTTCACAGGAGCGACCGGTTGGGATCAAAACGCCGGTAAATCCCAGGCGATCGGCAGCCTGCGCGATTTGCTGCAGATAACTGTGATCGACCGGACGCGAGCCTTCTTCCGTCCCCAGATAGTGGCCATCCCCGTGGGTGGGTAAAAACCAGAACATGTTCAGACTCATAATTTTGCTCCTGTCTGCTGAGTGGGTTGCCAGATACGCTGGCGAATATCGATTTTTTTCGGCACCAGACGATTGTCATAAAACAGATCGGCGGTTTGTTGTTGCAGGGCGGCAACCGAGGCGCTGACGGGTGAGATGGTCGTTGGCGGCCGGTGATCAAGATAAGACGCAATCACCGGCTCTGGCAGCCCCATGGTTTTGGCCAGCAGGGTAATACTTTGCTGGCGCTGGCTGAGGGTTAACGCATCAGCCTGGCTAAAGGTATCCAGCACGCCAAGAACAAACGCGCCATTTTTCTCGGCATAAGGACGCGCGGCGAGATAAAAGGAGCCGGTCTGTTTGAGATCTGAGCCGTCTTTCAACACGCGCACATCACCTTGCAGCAACGCGGCGGAATAGTAAGGATCCCAGATAGCCCACGCATCAACGTTACCTTGCTGGAAGGCTGCTCTGGCATCTGCGGGTGTCAGATATGTTGGTTGAATATCGGTAAATTTCAGCCCGGCCTGTTGTAAGGCTCGCAGCAGTAAATTGTGGGCGCTGGAACCTTTCTGGAAGGCGACTTTATGCCCTTTGAGCTGCGCAACGCTCTGGATCGGGCTGTTTTTGGGCACCAGAATCACTTCGGCTTTTGGTTTGGGCGGCTCGACGCCAACGTAAACCAGATCGGCTCCGGCGGCTTGGGCGAAAATCGGTGGAATGTCACCGGTACTGCCGAGATCGATACTGCCAATATTGAGTGCTTCCAGCATTTGCGGCCCTGCCGGAAACTCAATCCACGAGATTTTGGTCTGTGGGTAGCGTTTCTCCAGTAACTGATGGCTTTTTGCCAGCACCATACTGACGCTTCCTTTCTGGTAACCTATGCGCAGCGCGTCTGGTGCAGACTCTGCGGCATGGACGAGCGTTGAAAGTGACAGCAATCCGGTCAACGCCAACCACGGCGTGTGACGCTTGAGCAGATTAAGCATGGGCGGCACCTCGCAGAGCATTCAATTGAGGAAGTTGGACATCACGACGATGCAACGCCAGCCAAAAGGTGTCGAGCGCATTGTCCAGACGCAGTTGCAGGTTGGGCGTAAACTGCGGTTTATGCTGATAATCAATGACCTGTGAATCATCAGCAAAAACACCGTGCAGGATTTCCTGGGCTTTTAACGCGCTCAGCACCGGCTTAAGCGCGTAATCAACGGCCAGTAAATGCGCAACGGTACCGCCTGTTGCCAGCGGCAAAACCACTTTTCCTTCCAGTGCGCGTTCGGGAAGCAGATCGAGCAACGTTTTCAACGCTCCGGAGTAAGCTGCTTTGTAGACCGGCGTTGCCACAATCAATCCGTCGGCGTCGTGCAGTTGTTCGACAAAGGTTTTCAGCGCCGGGCTGTCGAAGCGCGCATAGATCAGGTCTTCTGGGGCAAAGTTGTGCAGATTCCAGTGACAGACTTCGACATCCTGGCCGTTCAGTTTTTCCCGGGCGTATTCCAGTAAGGCGCTGGAGCGAGAGGGGAAGCGTGGACTTCCCGCCAGAGTAATGACGCGCATAATTTCAATCTCCCCTTATAACTAATTGTTCGCTTTTATTTAACATTGATAACAATTCGTGCAGTCTGGCAGAGAGATTTTGTTTATCGAAATGATTTATACGGGATAGAAAAGTTGAAAAATGAATAAAACGGCAGAAGCAGGAAAACGATTGCTATTTATTGCCGCAGGTCAATTCCCTTTTTGCTCGCGATCGCACATAATACGCCCCCGGTTTGCACACCGGGAATCCAGGAGAGTTCATGTACTACCCCTTCGTTCGTAAAGCCCTTTTCCAGCTCGATCCTGAGCGCGCTCATGAATTGACATTCCAGCAGTTACGTCGCATTACCGGCACGCCGCTCGAAGCGCTTGTCCGCCAGAAAGTACCCGCAAAACCGGTTACCTGTATGGGGCTGACGTTTAAAAATCCGCTCGGGCTTGCTGCCGGACTGGATAAAGACGGGGAGTGCATTGATGCGCTCGGTGCGATGGGATTCGGTTCAATTGAAATTGGTACCGTGACGCCACGTCCTCAGCCCGGGAACGATAAACCACGTCTGTTCCGTCTGGTGGATGCGGAAGGTTTGATCAACCGCATGGGATTCAATAACCTGGGTGTTGATAACCTGGTAGAGAACGTTAAGAAATCACATTTTGACGGCATTCTCGGCATTAATATTGGTAAGAATAAAGATACTCCGGTAGAAAACGGCAAAGATGACTATCTGATTTGTATGGAAAAAGTCTATGCTTATGCCGGTTATATCGCGATTAATATCTCTTCACCGAATACGCCGGGATTACGCACGCTGCAATACGGTGAAGCGCTGGATGATCTGCTGACGGCAATTAAAAATAAGCAAAACGATCTGCAAGCGATCCACCATAAATATGTTCCGGTGGCCGTAAAGATCGCGCCGGATCTTTCCGTCGAAGAACTGATCCAGGTTGCCGACAGTTTAGTTCGGCATAATATTGATGGTGTAATTGCAACTAACACCACTCTCGATCGTTCTCTCGTACAGGGAATGAAAAATTGCGATCAAATGGGGGGACTGAGCGGTCGTCCGTTACAATTAAAAAGTACAGAAATTATTCGCCAGTTGTCTCAGGAATTAAATGGTCAGTTGCCAATTATTGGCGTTGGCGGTATTGACTCGGTGATTGCCGCGCGCGAGAAAATAGCCGCCGGCGCAACCCTCGTACAGATTTATTCGGGCTTTATTTTTAAAGGCCCGCCGTTGATTAAAGAAATCGTCACCAATATCTGAATGCTACCTTAATCACAATCCAGGGCTTTATTTCTAGCCCTGGTTGTTTTATATTCCTTTACTGTTGCTTATTTAAACATTCTGAGCTTTTATTATTAGGGCAATAAACGAAGCGGCAAAAGGATACTGTCGTAACGGCGATGATTAAGGAAAGGAGAGAAACTGATGCGAATTAAACCCGACGATAACTGGCGCTGGTATTATGATGAAGAGCACGATCGTATGATGCTCGATTTAGCCAATGGTATGTTATTCCGTTCGCGTTTTGCTCGTAAAATGCTCACGCCTGATGCCTTTACTCCTTCCGGATTTTGCGTTGATGACGCCGCGCTTTATTTTTCCTTTGAAGAAAAATGCCGCTACCTGGATTTAGCGAAAGAACAAAAAGCGGAACTGGTGCTCAATGCGCTGGTGGCTATTCGTTATCTTAAGCCGCAGATGCCAAAAAGTTGGCACTTTGTCGCCCACGGCATTAACTGGACGCCAGTGCCAGGGGACGCTGCCTGTGTCGATTTAAGCGATACCGATGAACAGGTAAACCTGTTAGTGGTTGAGCCGGGTGAAAACGCCGCGCTTTGTCTGCTGGCGCAACCGGGCGTGGTGATTGCCGGACGCACCATGCAGCTTGGCGACGCAATTAAAATCATGAATGACAGACTGAAACCGCAGACAATGGTTGACAGTTTCAGCCTTGAGCAGGCGGTTTAACTTTCCAGCCTGATTGCCGTTTTGGGCACACAACTGCAGCACAGAATTGTCCCGTCATCTCCCATCGCTGATTTTTTCAGCGGGCTCACTTCGCCTTCTACCAACCGAATTCGACAGCATCCGCAAATTCCCGCCCGACATGAGTAGGGAACCCGGATACCCTGGTTTTCCAGCTGTTCAAGCAATACCTGCTGATTATTTCCGCGAAAGGTCTGTCCCTGCCACTCGATAAGCACCGTGGCATCGGGTTGTTGCACCGGGGCAGTATCATCGGTTTCTGCCGCGCCATATACTCTGGCCGGACCGGTGGACAGAATTTCAACCTCGTCGCCGACGCGAATCACGCCACTGTTACGCGCAATGAGATTCTGACCAAAATCGACATCGCCGTTATCCGTCGCAGTGCGAAAGCTTTGCAGCGTGGTCAGCGGTTCGCCGGACGGATGCTTCTGACCTTTTTCAGGGCTGACGGTGGTGAAAATGCAGCGGCTACAAGGTTTAGCCACGTCAAAAATAACCTCGCCAATGCGGATCACTTTCCAGGTATCTTCTTCCCAGGCGGCAGCGCCTGAAACCACCAGATTGGGGCGAAACTGCTCCATTTTTACGCTTGCCGGGCAGCGCTGCTGCAAATCGCGCAATGACGCTTCGTTAGTTAAAAGGTAGGGATAACCATCGGCAAAGGATAACGGAACATCATCGCGGCGCTTCACTCGGCGCGTCAGCTGCGGACCAACCCAGCGAAGCTGCACGTCACGGGAGAAAAAACCGCTCAGCCACTGGTTGATAGCCGCTGGCGCAATACGCGCGGTAAAATGGTTGCCCCACACTTCCGTCGGCGCATCCTGCAGGGCGAAGTCGGCAAATCGCACAAGCGCGCTGCTACCGTCTGGCGCCGTAAGATGCAATCCATCGTGGAAAGGGGAAGGGGTAAAACGCACCATCTGTGGGAACTGTCGGGCGGTAATGAACGTCCCGTCGGGTTCGGTAATCATAAATATGCGATCAAAGGCGAGACCACTAACGTCTGCCAGAGCGTGGGTAAGCCCAATACCGCGCATTGATTTAACCGGATGAATAAAAAGTCGGGTTAACGTGACCACTGTACAGCCCCTCGAGCGAAAATAAGCCTTCAACTTTATGACATACCGCCCATATTAGCTATAATGCGCAGCAATTTTCTCGGAGTAAAAGTGACATTATGAATTCTCTGTTTGCCAGTACGGCCCGCGGGCTGGAAGAGCTGTTAAAAACTGAACTGGAAAACCTTGGCGCGCTGGAGTGTCAGGTCGTTCAGGGTGGGGTCCATTTTAAGGGCGACACGCGGCTTGTTTACCAGAGCCTGATGTGGAGCCGCCTGGCCTCGCGCATTATCCTGCCGATGGGAGAGTGCAAGGTCTACAGCGATCTTGATCTGTACCTCGGTGTTCAGGCAATCGACTGGACAGAGATATTTAATCCGGGCGCTACATTTGCGGTGCATTTTAGCGGCCTGAACGAAACCATTCGTAATAGTCAGTACGGGGCGCTGAAGGTAAAGGATGCGATTGTCGACGCCTTTACCCGTAAAAATCTGCCGCGTCCGAATGTGGATCGTGAATCTCCGGATCTGCGTATTAACGTGTGGCTGAATAAAGATACCGCCAGTATTGCGCTCGATCTGAGCGGTGATGGCCTGCATCAGCGTGGGTATCGCGATCGCGCAGGTCAGGCGCCGATTAAAGAAACGCTGGCTGCCGCCATTGTGATGCGTTCAGGTTGGCAACCGGGCACGCCGTTACTCGATCCGATGTGTGGCTCCGGTACACTGCTGATTGAAGCCGCGATGTGGGCAACCGATCGTGCGCCTGGTCTGCACCGTGGTTATTGGGGCTTTAGTGGTTGGGCGCAGCACGATGACGCTGTGTGGCAAGAGGTTAAAGCCGAAGCGCAGGTGCGCGCGCGTAAGGGTCTCGCAGACTACACCTCGCACTTTTATGGATCTGACAGCGATGCTCGCGTAATTGAAAAAGCACGCAGTAACGCCCGTCGCGCCGGCATTGCCGATCTGATGACGTTTGAAGTTAAAGATGTCGCCAAACTGAGCAACCCGTTACCGAAAGGACCGTACGGGACGGTTATCAGCAACCCGCCGTACGGCGAACGTCTGGATAGCGAACCGGCGCTGATTGCCCTGCACAGCCTGCTGGGGCGCACAATGAAAAACCAGTTTGGCGGCTGGAATCTGTCCCTGTTTAGCGCCTCGCCGGATTTGCTCAGCAGCCTGCAATTACGTGCTGATAAGCAATTTAAAGCGAAAAATGGTCCGCTGGATTGCGTGCAGAAGAACTATCACGTTGCAGAAACCACCGCCGACAGTAAGCCTGTCACGGTCGCGGAAGATTATGCCAACCGCCTGCGTAAGAATCTTAAGAAGCTGGAAAAATGGGCGCGTCAGGAAGGTATTGAATGCTATCGCCTGTACGATGCCGACCTGCCGGAATACAACGTGGCGGTAGATCGCTACGGTGACTGGGTCGTGGTGCAGGAATACGCGCCGCCGAAAACGGTCGATGCGCAGAAAGCGCGTCAACGCCTGTTCGACATCATTGCCGCTACGCTCTCGGTACTTGAGATTGCCCCGAATAAACTGGTGCTGAAAACCCGTGAACGTCAAAAAGGCAAGAACCAGTATCAGAAGATGAATGAGAAGGGTGAATTCATTGAGGTAAGCGAGTACAACGCACGTCTGTGGGTGAACCTGACTGACTATCTTGATACCGGTTTGTTCCTCGATCACCGCATTGCGCGTCGCATGCTGGGTCAGATGAGTAAAGGTAAGGATTTCCTCAATCTGTTCTCCTACACCGGTAGCGCCAGCGTTCATGCCGGACTGGGCGGCGCGCGGAGCACCACGACGGTTGATATGTCGCGTACCTACCTGGAATGGGCGGAACGCAACCTGCGTCTGAATGGCCTGAGTGGTCGCGCTCACCGTTTAATTCAGGCTGATTGTCTGGGCTGGCTGCGCGATGCCAATGAACAGTTCGATCTGATTTTCATCGATCCGCCAACGTTCTCTAACTCTAAACGCATGGAAGATTCGTTTGATGTGCAGCGCGATCATCTGGCGCTGATGAAAGATCTGAAACGTCTGTTACGTAAAGACGGGACGATCATGTTCTCCAACAACAAACGTGGATTCCGTATGGATCTCGAGGGTCTGGCTGAGCTGGGATTGAAAGCACAAGAAATTACCCAAAAAACGCTTTCCCAGGACTTTGCCCGTAACCGTCAGATCCACAATTGCTGGCTGATTACCGCAGCCTGAAAGGATAAGTAAATGTCATTGATCAGTATGCATGGTGCATGGCTGTCGTTCAGCGATGCGCCCCTTCTTGATAATGCGGAACTGCATATCGAGGATAACGAACGCGTCTGTCTGGTAGGCCGTAACGGCGCGGGCAAATCGACGCTGATGAAGATCCTGAACCGTGAACAGGGTCTTGACGACGGGCGTATTATTTATGAGCAGGATCTGGTCGTCGCGCGTCTGCAACAGGATCCGCCGCGTAACGTCGAGGGCAGCGTGTATGACTTCGTTGCCGAAGGTATTGAGGAACAGGCTGAATACCTGAAGCGGTATCATGATATTTCGCGCCTTGTCATGACCGATCCCAGCGACAGAAATCTGAATGAGATGGCGCGGGTTCAGGAAATGCTCGATCACCACAATCTGTGGCAGCTCGAAAGTCGCATTAATGAAGTGTTGGCGCAACTGGGGCTGGATCCTAACGCCGCGCTTTCGTCGCTGTCTGGTGGTTGGCTGCGTAAAGCGGCGCTGGGCCGCGCGTTGGTGAGTAATCCGCGCGTATTGCTGCTCGATGAACCGACGAACCATCTGGACATTGAAACAATCGACTGGCTGGAAGGGTTCCTGAAATCCTTCAACGGGACAATCATTTTCATTTCCCACGACCGTTCATTTATTCGCAACATGGCGACGCGTATTGTTGATCTTGACCGCGGCAAACTGGTGACCTATCCGGGGAACTACGATCAGTATCTGCTGGAGAAAGAAGAAGCGCTGCGGGTTGAAGAGTTACAAAACGCGGAGTTTGATCGCAAGCTGGCGCAGGAAGAGGTTTGGATCCGCCAGGGTATCAAAGCGCGTCGTACCCGTAACGAAGGCCGTGTGCGCGCCCTGAAAGCGATGCGTCGCGAGCGCGGGGAACGTCGCGAAGTGATGGGCACGGCGAAGATGCAGGTTGAAGAGGCGAGCCGTTCGGGCAAGATTGTCTTCGAAATGGAGAATGTGGATTATCAGGTTGATGGTAAGCAACTGGTAAAAGATTTCTCTGCACAGGTGCAGCGCAGCGACAAAATTGCGTTAATTGGCCCTAACGGTTGCGGCAAGACGACGCTGCTCAAACTGATGCTAGGCCAACTGCAGGCTGACAGTGGACGTATTCATGTTGGGACCAAGCTGGAAGTGGCTTATTTCGATCAGCACCGGGCTGAACTGGATCCGGATAAAACCGTGATGGACAATCTGGCCGAAGGTAAACAAGAGGTGATGGTCAACGGTAAACCCCGCCATGTGCTGGGCTACCTGCAGGACTTCCTGTTCCACCCGAAACGGGCGATGACGCCAGTACGCGCGCTCTCCGGTGGGGAACGAAATCGTCTGTTGCTGGCGCGTTTGTTCCTGAAACCCAGTAATCTTTTAATTCTCGATGAACCAACGAACGATCTTGACGTCGAAACGCTGGAACTGCTTGAAGAGCTGATTGACAGCTATCAGGGCACCGTACTGCTGGTGAGCCACGACCGTCAGTTTGTGGATAATACCGTTACGGAATGTTGGATCTTCGAAGGCGGTGGTAAAATTGGTCGTTATGTCGGCGGTTACCATGACGCGCGCAGCCAGCAATCGCAGCATGTGGCGTTTAAACAGCCCGTTGTGAAAAAAACAGAGGAAGCTGTTGCTCCTAAAGCAGAAATTGTCAAACGTGGCACGAGCAAACTAAGCTATAAACTGCAGCGCGAACTGGAGCAGCTCCCCGCATTGCTTGAAGAACTGGAAGCTAAGCTGGAAACATTACAAGCTCAGGTTGCTGACGCCGCTTTTTTCAGTCAGCCGCACGAGCAAACGCAACAAGTTTTAGCTAATCTGAACGAAGCGGAACAAGAACTTGAGCAAGCCTTTGAGCGCTGGGAGTATCTTGAATCTTTGAAGAATGGCGCATAATTTAAAGGAGCACATATGTGCGAACATCACCATGCCGCGAAGCATATTTTGTGTTCGCAGTGTGACATGCTGGTGGCGTTACCGCGCCTTGAGCATGGTCAGAAAGCGGCATGTCCACGATGTGGCACTACGTTAACGGTTGAGTGGGACGCGCCGAGGCAGCGTCCTACTGCCTATGTTTTAGCAGCGCTGTTCATGCTGCTTTTATCAAACCTCTTCCCTTTTGTGAATATGAACGTCGCAGGGGTAAGCAGCGAAGTGACGTTGCTGGAAATCCCCAGCGTGCTCTTCTCTGAAGATTACGCCAGCCTCGGCACGTTTTTTTTATTATTCGTCCAGTTGGTTCCCGCGTTTTGTTTACTGACTATTCTGCTGCTGGTGAACCGTGCCGAAATGCCTGGCTGGCTAAAGGCCAGGCTTGCGCGCGTCCTGTTCCAGTTGAAAAGCTGGGGGATGGCGGAAATCTTCCTCGCCGGAGTGCTGGTCAGTTTCGTTAAGCTGATGGCTTATGGTGATATCGGCGTGGGCAGCAGTTTCATCCCATGGTGCTTCTTTTGTGTACTACAGCTACGGGCGTTTCAGTGCGTTGACCGCCGTTGGCTGTGGGATGATATTGCGCCAATGCCTGTCATTAACCAGGAATTAAAGCCTGGCGTGCCCGGCATCCGGCAGGGGTTGCGTTCTTGTTCCTGCTGCACCGCTATTCTTCCCGCTGACGAACGGGTGTGCCCGCGCTGCGAGACGAAAGGCTACGTGCGTCGCAAAAACAGTCTGCAATGGACGATGGCGTTATTGTTCACGTCAATCATGCTTTATCTTCCTGCCAACATCCTGCCGATCATGATTACCGATTTGCTCGGATCCAAGTTGCCGTCAACGATTCTTGAAGGCGTGGTTTTGATTTGGAGCGAGGGCTCTTATCCGGTGGCGGCGGTTATCTTTATCGCCAGTATTATGGTGCCGACGTTGAAAATGATTGCCATTGCCTGGCTATGTTGGGATGCCAAGGGGCACGGCAAACGTGACAGTGAACGTATGCACTTGATTTATGAAGTGGTGGAATTTGTCGGTCGCTGGTCAATGATCGACGTTTTTGTGATTGCGGTACTCTCTGCGCTGGTGCGCATGGGAGGGTTAATGAACATTTATCCTGCAATGGGTGCTTTGATGTTTGCTTTAGTCGTCATTATGACAATGTTTTCTGCGATGACATTTGATCCGCGTCTGTCGTGGGACCGTGAACCAGAACCAGATCATGAGGAGTCCTGACAGCATGGAATCTAAAAGTGGGGAAGCCAAAGTGCAGAAGGTGAAAAACTGGTCGCCCGTGTGGATATTCCCGATCGTTACTGCGCTTATTGGCGCGTGGGTCCTGTTTTATCATTACAGCCATCAGGGGCCGGAAGTCACGCTGATTACCACCAATGCCGAAGGGATTGAAGGCGGCAAAACGACGATTAAAAGCCGCAGCGTGGATGTCGGCATCGTCGAGAGCGCGACTCTGACGGATGATTTGACCCATGTGGAGATTAAAGCTCGTCTTAACTCCGGAATGGAAAAGCTGCTGCATAAAGACTCTGTTTTTTGGGTGGTGAAGCCGCAGGTTGGTCGTGAAGGTATCAGCGGTCTGGGCACGCTATTGTCCGGGGCATATATTGAACTGCAGCCCGGCAATAAAGGGAATAAGCTGGAAAATTACCAACTACTGGACTCACCGCCGCTGGCACCGCCAGATGCGAAAGGGATCCGCGTGATACTGGACAGTAAAAAAGCCGGGCAGTTAAGCCCGGGCGATCCGGTATTGTTCCGTGGATATCGTGTGGGATCGGTTGAGACCAGCACCTTCGATGCGCAAAAGCGTACTATCAGCTACCAGCTTTTCATTAATGCGCCTAACGATCGTCTGGTGACCAGCAATGTGCGTTTCTGGAAAGACAGTGGGATCGCCGTGGATCTTACCTCCGCAGGTATGCGTGTGGAAATGGGATCGCTCTCCACGCTGTTTGGCGGTGGCGTAAGTTTTGATGTGCCAGAAGGTTTAGAACAAGGTGAGCCGGTTGGGCAACAGTCCGCGTTTAATCTTTATGACGATCAAAAAAGTATTCAGGATTCCCTGTATACCGATCATATTGACTACCTGATGTTCTTTAAGGATTCGATTCGTGGCCTGCAGCCAGGCGCGCCACTGGAATTCCGCGGCATTCGTCTGGGGACGGTGAGTAAAGTACCTTTCTTCTCACCGAACATGCGTCAGGTATTTAACAATGATTACCGCATTCCGGTGTTGGTACGCATCGAGCCTGAGCGCCTGAAAGCACAGCTGGGCGAGGACACTGATGTTGGCGCTCATCTGGAGCAATTGCTCAAACGCGGATTACGCGCATCGCTGAAAACCGGGAATCTGGTGACCGGCGCGCTGTATGTCGATCTCGACTTCTACCCGAAAGAACCACCGATTAGCGGTGTACGAGAATTTAATGGTTATCAGATTATCCCGACGGTGAGTGGCGGTTTAGCGCAGATCCAGCAGCGCCTGATGGAAGCGCTGGATAAGATTAATAATCTGCCGTTGAACCCGATGATTGAGCAGGCGACCAATACGTTGTCAGAAAGCCAGCGTACGATGAAGCATCTGCAAACCACGCTGGATAATATGAATAAGATCACATCCAGCCAGTCAATGCAGGATCTTCCGGCGGATATGCAAAATACGTTGCGTGAACTTAATCGTAGCATGCAGGGCTTCCAGCCGGGTTCGGCAGCCTACAACAAGATGGTGGCGGATATGCAGCGTCTTGATCAGGTACTGCGCGAACTGCAACCGGTACTGAAAACGTTGAACGATAAGAGCAATGCGCTGGTATTTGAAGCGAAGGACAAAAAAGATCCAGAGCCGAAGAGGGCGAAACAATGAAAAAGTGGCTAGTGGTGATGATGGCGGTCTGGCTGACGTCATGCAGCTCCAGCGGAGAAAATAAAAGCTATTACCAGCTTCCTATCGCGCAAGGGGGCGTCCAAAGCTCCGCCAACCAGGGTAACCGGCTGCTGTGGGTTGAGCAGATTGCGGTGCCGGACTATCTGGCGGGTAATGGAGTGGTTTACCAGACCAGCGATGTGCAATATGTGATAGCGAATAATAATCTCTGGGCCAGTCCTTTAGATCAGCAATTGCGCAATACGCTGGTGACGAACCTCAGTATGCAATTACCTGGCTGGGTTGTCGCTTCGCAGCCGCTGGGAAGCACACAGGACACGCTGAACGTCACTGTGACCGGCTTCCACGGTAGGTACGATGGGAAGGTTATCGTGAGCGGAGAATGGTTACTGAATCACCAGGGGCAGTTGATCAAGCGTCCGTTCCACATCGAGGCAGTGCAGACCAGGGACGGCTACGATGAGATGGTGAAGGTTCTCGCCAACGCCTGGAGTCAGGAAGCGACGGCCATAGCTCAAGAGCTGAAACGCATCCCTTAAGCTTAAATAATTGTAAATTATGCCGCCCCTGGTTCACCGCCCGGGGCGGTTTTTTTTATTTTTTAGCCGCGGAGATAACTGTTCTGTCTGATTTTTTTTGTACAAATGATTTCGCGGGTAGCTCACAAATATGACACTGGCGTGAATTTTGCGCATTGACGAGCCTGATGTTTAGGGGTATTCGTTTAGTGTGATTGCACACTTAGTAATCACTGTTTTCTTTTCCACCAGAACTAAAGATGAGGGAAACGAGGCATGAAGAGACAAAAACGAGATCGCCTGGAACGGGCACATCAACGTGGATATCAGGCCGGCATTGCCGGACGCTCAAAAGAAATGTGTCCCTATCAGGCGCTGAATCAGAGATCATACTGGCTGGGAGGCTGGCGAGAAGCCATGGGGGATAGGGTTTTAATGGCCTGATTCTGTCTCTTTAGATAAAAGAAACCTCCGCAGAGCGGAGGTTTCGCCTTTTTGCAGACCGGATAAGGCGCTTACGCTGTCATCCGACAACGACGCAACGCCTGATCTCTGCGATTAGAACGCGGAAGTGTCCTGGAAAAGACCCACTTTCAGATCGTTTGCGGTGTAGATCAGACGACCATCAACCAGCACTTCGCCATCAGCCAGGCCCATGATCAGGCGACGATTAACGATGCGTTTGAAGTGAATGCGGTAAGTGACTTTCTTCGCAGTCGGCAGAACCTGACCGGTGAATTTCACTTCGCCTACGCCCAGCGCGCGGCCTTTACCTTCGCCGCCCAGCCAGCCGAGATAGAATCCAACCAGTTGCCACATGGCATCCAGACCCAGGCAGCCTGGCATTACCGGATCGCCGATGAAGTGGCATCCGAAGAACCACAGGTCCGGGTTAATATCCAGTTCAGCTTCAACATAACCTTTGTCAAAGTTGCCACCGGTTTCGGTCATCTTAATGACACGGTCCATCATCAGCATGCTTGGTGCAGGCAGTTGCGGGCCTTTTGCGCCAAACAGCTCACCGCGACCAGAGGCAAGAAGGTCTTCTTTTGTATAGGATTCGCGTTTATCTACCATGTTCTCTGTAAGCCTTATTTTATTGAAGCACGCAGGATAGCTAACACGTGTACGCTGAACAAGTCCGATCAGTTCGGAATAATCCAGTTCAGCCAACGTAGCGGCCATGGAAAACGGTGACGGCCTTCCTGTTGCGTTGCTGTCGCAATACGTTCCTGGATGGTTTGCATCAGCGTTGTCTGGCCTTCGCCATCCCACACCAGATTTAGTAATAGCGGCAATGCATCGGTTACGTCGTCCACCGCCCAGATAGTGAATTTTTCTTCTTCTATGGCCTGTAGCAGTGCCGGTTGCAGGCTCAGGTGTCTGACATTAGCTGATGGAATGATAACGCCCTGAGTACCTGTCAGCTCACGCTGCTGGCAGATGGCGAAGAAACCTTCAATTTTCTCGTTAAGACCGCCGACAGGTTGCGCCCGACCAAATTGATCGACAGAACCCGTAATGGCGATGCTTTGATTCACAGGGACGTCAGCGAGGGCGCTAATCAATGCGCACAATTCCGCCATGGACGCGCTGTCACCATCAACTTCGCTGTATGATTGTTCAAAGGTCAGCGAGGCCGAGAAGGGAATTTGCTGCTCAAGCTGGAGTTCAGACATCAGGAACGCCTGCATAATCATCATCCCCTTGGCATGAATATTTCCTCCCAGCTCGGCTTTGCGCTCAATATCTGTGAATTCGCCATCGCCAATATGCACCACGCAGCTGATACGTGATGGTTCTCCAAACGCGCGAGGATGACCCGGAAACTCAATGACCGACAGGGCGTTGATCTGACCAATTCGCTCGCCTTCCGTTTCGATAAGGATTTGCTCTTGCAGGATCTCATCCTGCATACGTTCGGCCAGGAATCCTTCCCGCCATTCGCGCTGCGCCAGCATCAGGCTGAACTGTTCCGCTGTGCAGGTTTCGCTCTCGCATAGCGAGGCCACTTCTTTGAACTGTCGGATGATCCACAAGGGGTTAAGCGGCAACGTATCCTGTTCGCCGGTATAGCGCACAGCTTCGCGGATTAGAACCTGCCAGGCATCAGGCGCGGGGTAGGGCAAATTGTTGCGCGTGGCGGTATGCGTTACCCACTGGCACCACTGTGTCATGGTTTCGGCATCGACTATCTGCAGGTTGTCTTCAAATTCGCTGTAGATGGCCTGCTCAGCCAGTTCTGGCTCCATGTCCTGAAAATCTGCCAGTGATTCACGCTCCCCGACTAAAATCACTTTTAGTTTAAGCGGCATCGGCGGAACGGAAACAGGCAATGGGCGAGACTCATCAAAAGCTACCCAGTCAAAGCGCTCGTGGCTGACAATGGCTTTCAGGCGCATCCACAACAGCGGTTGGGCCAGCAGAGTGCGTAATGAGATAACCAACACCCCACCATTCGCCTGATGCACCAGACCTGGTTGCAGGGAAATATCGCCATTGAACTGACGCAGGCAGCCAAATAGTTGCTCGGCTTCAACCCAGTCAGCGTTGACCACCTGAGTTAGCGTCGCAAAATTGTCTTCTGCTTTTTCTGCTGTACGATAGCGGATAGTGTGACCAGAGATATCATAATGACCCCCAGTCAGGAGTCCTGCGTCCGTGTGCAGTGTATGTGCAGCAGTTGCAATAAGGTTAAGGTATTCAAGCTCTTCCGGTGCTTTTACCAGCATGAACGAGGACGTCGTCCAGTGCTGCAGAAGCTGCTCTAGCGCGAATTGTAAACGTGGCTGAGTATCACTAAGTAAGGTATCGGTGTCGTCAGTGACGTGCGGCTGTGCAAATACTTCCTGATAACTGTCGGTATCAGGAACCAGATCACGCCATGCAAGTTTCGTAATGGTCAAAGTTGATGTTTTTTAGTCTGTTGTTAAAAACGAGATTATACCGTAACCCTCATCACTACACACCTGGAAAGCACCGCGAAACGGAAGTGATGACGCGCGGCAGTTCACAGGCTGGATATTCTTTTCTTCAGTTGCTCAAAAAGCTGATATTCTGATAAGAGTTACACGGTAACATTGAGATCGCAATGAAATATCAACAACTTGAAAATCTTGAAAGCGGCTGGAAGTGGAAGTACCTGGTGAAGAAGCATCGTGAGGGGGAATTAATAACCCGTTACGTAGAGGCCAGCGCTGCCAAAGAAGCCGTTGATTTATTGCTAACCCTCGAAAATGAACCGGTTCGGGTCAATACCTGGATTGAAGAACACATGAACCCTGCGCTACTCAATCGTATGAAACAGACCATACGGGCGAGGCGCAAGCGGCATTTTAATGCTGAGCATCAGCATACACGAAAGAAATCTATCGATCTGGAATTCATGGTGTGGCAACGCTTAGCAGGCCTTGCCCAGCGGCGCGGTAAAACGCTTTCTGAAACCATTGTGCAACTGATTGAAGATGCGGAGCATAAAGAGAAGTACGCGAATAAAATGTCAACCTTAAAACAGGATTTACAGGCACTGCTGGGAAAAGAGTAGTGGCAGGGTGGTTTAATGGGTGACGTAGTAGTGTGCTTTGATTAAAACACAGATGAAAAAAAACCCCGCGATGCGGGGTTTTTTTATAAGACGATAACTTAAGCCTGAGGCTGAGTTACAACGTCTTTGATACCTTTAACTTCGATCTCAACACGACGATCCGGAGCCAGGCAGTCGATCAGTGCAGCGCGAGCTTTCACGTTGTCACAGGTGTTGCCAGTAACCGGGTTAGATTCGCCCATGCCACGTGCAGAGATTTTGTCAGAAGGAATACCTTTAGAGATCAGGTAATCAACAACGGACTGAGCACGTTTCTCGGACAGACCCTGGTTGTAAGCGTCAGAACCGATGCGGTCAGTGAAGCCCAGAACCACTACGGAACCGTCTTTCGGATCCAGGTTGCTCAGCTGGCTGTACATCTGGTCCAGAGCCTGCTGGCCTTCTGGTTTCAGAGTTGCTTTGTTGAAGTTGAACAGCACGTCAGACTTCAGAGTGAAGTGCTTGGTCTGTACTTCTGGAGCCGGAGCCGGAGCAACAACTACTGGAGCTGCTTCTTCCTGCTGGCCGAAACGGTAAGAAACACCAACGCTTAACAGACCGTTATCCGGACGACCGCCAACGGTGTTCGCGTCACCGATGTTGTTGGTCCACTGGTATTCCAGACGGGTAGCGATTTCAGGAGTAATTGCATACTCTACGCCACCAGCGAATACTGGGGATACACCAGTGTCGTGGTCTTTGAAGCCGGTGTTGTTTTTAGCGTCTGCACGCCAAACCATACCACCCAGACGGGTATAAACGTCCAGATCGTCAGTGATTGGGTAACCCAGTTTAGCGGTCAGCTGAACGCCCTGAGCTTTGAAAGCGCCGTTGTTGTGAGTCTGGTCAGTGTAGCCTTTGTACGGCATACGGCCTAACCAGTCATAACCCATTTCGAAACCAACGTACGGGTTAACCTGATAACCACCGAACGCACCAGCACCCAGTTGGCTTTCGTGGGTAGGGCCGGCGTTGTTGATCTGGTTGTTGCCAATATCATGGTACTGAGACCAGCCCAGTTTAGCACCAGCGTACCAGGTGTTATCTTTCGGAGCGGCCTGCGCCACGGTAGCGAAACCAGCCAGTGCCACTGCAATTGCGATAGCTGTCTTTTTCATTTTTTGCGCCTCGTTATCATCCAAAATTCGCCATGAATATCTCCGAAGAGAGATAACACGGTTAAATCCTTCACCCGGGGACCAGTTCAATAGTTACTCTACCGATATCTGCGGCTTACGCCGAGCACCCCTGGCGATGTAAAGTCTACAACGTAGTTGAAAACTTACAAGTGTGAAGTCCGTCAGGCATATGAAAAAAAAAGGCTTGTATACATAATATTTAACATTTATTGATGTCTAAATGCACTGGAGATTTCCTGAAAACCGCTTGAGACAGGCGTTCGCACGAAAAACGCGTTAAAGCTCAAAGGCAAATTGAAGCATGAAAAAAAATTCCAGGATAAATCCTAATTTTACTCAATGATACAAATTCGAGTGAATTTTTAGCCCGGAATGCTGTCTCCCCGCAAGTGACTGTGCGCGAACAGGACGCATGATAAATCCCATAGCATTTCCTTCTTCAGCCGCTTTAACCAGTTCAGCGTGTTCGTCTTCTGTTAACTCTTCTCCCAGCCAGCCGATAACGACGCTGTAATTACCTGTGCGCAGCGCACGGATCATCGATTCCAGCGTATTGCAGGGGGAGAGTTGGCGAATCTGCATCACTTTTGTCAATGGAAGCCCGGCTGACTGTACCCACTCCCGACTTAATTTTTGCTGAGGCGTCAGCCACAGCTGCCAGCGTGATTGCTGCCCTAACTGCTGCAGCAGGGGAAGCAGCAGTAGTTGCGTCATCATGGGCTGGTCCTCGCGATAGACCACTTCACTGATAAGCCCAGCGGTTGCGTTCTCTGATGAAACGCGCGCAATGTTGCTTGATGTGGAAGAGAACGACGAAGAACGATTTGCATAGCCTGAAGTGTACATAATCAATCCAGCCCTGTGGGTTACTGTATGGATATACAGTAACCCTGCTATCAACAAAGATCAACCTTATTTTCGGAAACAGGTTCGCAATTTTTAGTCGTAGTTAGGGGAAAAATAAAATTCATCTTGCCCCGTGCGAATAAGTTGCCTATTTTCGTCATTAACGGATCTGTTATTGAAAATCATTGGCTTACGTTATGATTTAAAAGGATTTTTATGAAAGAACTTTCTTATGCAAAGATCTATAAATCACAAGAATATCTGGCGTCTCTGGGAACAATTCACTATCGCTCATTATTTGGCAGCTACAGTTTGACGGTTGGGGATACGGTCTTTGCTATGGTCGCCAGCGGTGAGTTATATCTTCGGGCCTGCGAACAGAGCGTACAGTACTGTGCAAAAAATTCGCCTGTCTGGCTGACATTTATAAAGCGCGGGCGTCCGGTGGTACTCAACTACTATCAGGTAAATGATGCGCTGTGGCAAAACCAGCAGCAATTGGTGTCGTTATCGCGGTACTCATTGGATGCTGCTGTTAAGGAAAAACAGAGTCGCTTTGCTCAACATCGTCTGCGGGAACTACCAAATATGACGTTTCATCTGGAGACCCTGCTAAATGAAGCAGGAATTAAAGATGAGGGAACATTGCGAACGTTGGGCGCCCAAATGTGCTGGCTGAAACTGCGGCAAAATAATCCAGCCCTGACGGTAAAAATACTTTATGCCCTTGAAGGCGCGGTCGGTGGCGTGCATGAAGCAGCGCTCCCGGCGGTCCGTCGCCAGGAGCTGGTGGAGTGGGTCAGTTCACTGACGCCGAAGCCGGGGTATTAGAAGGCAGCACGGCAATTTGCTGTTGTAATCGCCGGATTTCCGGTAGCAGGGCGATCAATAACCCAACCTGCTGTATAACAAGCGGTTCTTTACTATCCGGACGTGGCTCAAGATGCTGAATTCGATGCTTTAGCCCCTCCAGCGCCTGGTAGACGCGCTGTTCGTCTGCGGGTTGATAGTGAAGCGCGTCATCAACGTAGCAGACGGCATCATCCAGTAATGCCAGAACTTCCGGGTTGGTTAACTGTTCGCGGTGTGCGCCAAGGGCAGAAATGTAACTGGTAAACGTATGATTGAGGCACAGCAAGCGAAATGCTGTTTCTCGCGTTTGGGCCGTGACATCCGGTTCACTCGACATGTTCGACACCACGGAGGCAAACTCTGCATCACGATTGTGTGCGTCACGACGGGCGATACGGTATGCCATACGGTTATCACGACCCTGATGATATTGTTCGAGAATAGCATCAAGGTAACGACAGTTTGCGTCAGTGGCCCGCTCAATGACACGCGGCAGGTTACGAAAACGCCAGTCAGGCCAGATGAAACTCACGGCAGCCCATGCAATGGCACACCCTATCAGCGTATCGATAACGCGCGGCAGCGCAACTTCGAAACCTTCACCGAGCAGATTAAAGCACAGCAGTACCAGCAGCGTGATAAACATCGTGGCGTGTGCATACTGGACGTTGCGAAAGGCAAAAAACAGTACGCCAGTGATCACCAAAAGTATTAACTGACCTTCCAGAGAGGGAACGAACCACAGGATAGGTAAACCAATGGCGATTCCTACCAATGTACCGATAATCCTTAGCGCCAGGCGATGTCGGGTGGCGTTGTAGTTTGGCTGACAGACAAACAGACTGGTCAGCAGGATCCAGTATCCGTGGTTCATCCCGGTAATCTGGATAATGGCATAGCCGACACAAAGCACCAGCGACATGCGTACTGCATGGCGAAACAGGGCTGACTCAGGCGTAAAATTACGGCTCAGACGTAACCAGATATCGCTGAACCCATGCGGACTGTCATCGGCAAGCTGATTTTCAGACTCATTACGCGAGAGTACCTGAGCCTGTTCTGACTCGATGGTGGCCAGTTGGGCGTCGATAGCTCGCAGGTTTGAGAGTAAAAATCCCAGCGTGTTGAGCAGGTCTGTAGGCGCACCGCTCGCACGCATACGCTCCAGGGCGGCATCTATATGCGTGAAGACGCGCTCAAAGTGCGGATCGTGCTGGTAAGGCGTGCGTAATAAAATACAGCGGGACAACTGGGTGCAGGCTTGCCCCTGCATCGACATCAAGCGCTGGAAGCGAAACATCACGTCGCTGTGACGGAAATGGTCGCGTAGCGTTTGATACTGAATATGGGAGGAGCTGGCGCGTTCGTGAATATCCTGCGCTACAAAATAGTAATGTAGCGTGCGACGCGTTCCGCGCTGACCGCGGTCACCGCGCAGGCGAGTCAGTAACGATACCTTTGTCTGGTTTAGCGTCGCCATCAATTGCCCATTAGCGAGGGCCAAATCATACAACGGCGCCTGGCTTTCATCTTCAATGTCGGGATCAAAAAGGCGTGATTTCAGTTCCAGGTAGTGCGCTAACTGTTCGTAGCTACGCGCCAGATTGTCCTGCAGTGGGCGGATGGGGAACAGAAGATGCCCGGTCAGCGTCAGAAGGTTGTACCAGATAGCGCCAGCGAGCAACAGGGTCGGCTGCTGATACCACTGATCGTAAAGCGACGTTCCCAGCATGGTATAAATGGCAATCAACAACGCACCAAAGGCGATGGTTGCATAGCGCTGGCCCAAGCCCCCCAGCAGAATGAAGCCGCTGGTGGAAAGCGTTAACCCAATGGCAAACAGCCATGGCCATGGGAAGAGCAGTTCTACGGAGGCTGAGGCAATAAAAAAGCAGATCAACGTAATGATCAAATTGCGCAGTCGGCCAGCGAGGCGATCGTCCAGATCGGTCAGCGCGGCAGCGACCATACCCAGCGTGAGCGGGATGGTCAGCTTAACATCGCCCAGCCACCAGGGTAGCGCTGTTGTGCCACAAAGCGCGATAAAAATTCTTACGTAGTACAGCCAGGTGCTGTTCCAGGTATAGCGTTTAAGCAGCGGACTTAACATAAAGGCCATCAGTCCTGATTATTCAAAGCGACGGCGCGCATTGGCTTCACGCGCAGCGCGGGCAACTTCGACTGAAACCACCCGACGCCCCACCGGCCAGAGCGCAATAGCGGCAATTTTAAAGTTCGCAATGCCCACCGGAATACCAATAATCGAAATGCACTGGGCAATGCCGGAGACAATGTGCATCAGGCACAGCCACCAACCGAAGAAAATCAGCCAGAAAATATTGAGCAATGTGCCACCGGTATTAAGAAGCACATTTTTCCCTGCCGGATTAAGTTCATCGACATGAATCGCTTCGTTGCCATAGGGAAATAGCGAGAGTCGGGTTATTTCCCAGCATGACCGGGTCAAGGGTAAAGTAAAAATAAGCACAATACTGACCAGCGTAGCCAATAACCAGGCTAAGGTGGTGGCGAACCCACCTAGCACAAAATTTAAAATATTCAGAACAGTACGCATAAACCCTCGATTAACTCTGGTTTTCTGTGAATTCGGCAATTGTAACGTTTTTTTGGGCTGGAGCACGTTTTCTCTGGCGGTTACACTGATATGCAAACCTCTTCGTGTGGATCCGCTTGAGTCTTATGGAACTGAAAGCAACTTCTCTTGGAAAACGTCTGGCGCAACACCCTTACGATCGGGCTGTTATTCTCAATGCCGGGATTAAAGTTTCCGGCGATCGTCACGAGTATCTTATTCCCTTCAACCAGTTATTGGCTATTCATTGCAAACGCGGCCTGGTGTGGGGAGAGCTGGAGTTCGTGCTTCCGGATGATAAGGTGGTACGGCTTCACGGCACAGAATGGGCGGAAACCCAACGCTTCCATCACCATTTAAATACGCTCTGGCAGCAGTGGAGCCAGGAAATGAGTGAGGTGGCTGCTGGAGTGTTACAGCAACAATTGGATGCGATTGCAGCCCGGACAAGTGAAAATAAATGGCTGACACGTAGCCAAACCTCAGGATTGCAACAGCAGATCCTCCGTGCCTTTGCGGCGTTGCCGCTACCGCTGAAGCGGCTGGAAGAATTTGAAAATTGTCGTGAAGCGTTACGCCAATGCCAGGCATGGTTGCAGGATATTGAGGCCTGTCGTTTACAGCACAATCAGGCCTATACCGATGCGATGCTGGCAGAGCATGCCGAGTTTTTCCAGCACATTGAATCTTCGCCGCTGAACCCTGCCCAGGCGCGCGCGGTGGTGAATGGTGAGCAAGCCTTATTGGTACTTGCCGGGGCGGGAAGCGGCAAAACATCGGTTCTGGTTGCCCGTGCGGGCTGGCTGTTGGCGCGAGGCGAGGCGGCGGCAGAACAAATTCTGTTGCTGGCGTTCGGTCGTAAAGCGGCTCAGGAGATGGATGACCGCATCCGTGAACGTCTGCATACGGATGAGGTCACCGCGCGGACGTTTCATTCACTGGCGCTGCATATCATTTCGCAGGGCAGCAAAAAAGTTCCGACGGTTAGCAAGCTGGAAAATGACGCCGTTGCGCGCAGCAAACTCTTCATTACTACCTGGCGTCAGCAGTGCAGCGAGAAAAAAGCCCAGGCTAAAGGTTGGCGACAATGGTTAGAAGAAGAGATGCAGTGGTCTGTACCCGAAGGTAACTTCTGGGACGACGAAAAGTTACAGCGGCGTTTGGCCTCTCGGCTCGATCGCTGGGTTAGCCTGATGCGTATGCATGGCGGAGCGCAGGCGGAGATGATTGCCAATGCTCCGGAGGAGATCCGCGACCTGTTCAGTAAACGCATAAAGCTCATGGCGCCCCTGCTCAAAGCCTGGAAGAGCGCCCTGAAGGACGAGAATGCCGTCGATTTTTCCGGGTTAATCCATCAGGTCATTGTTATTCTGGAAAAAGGGCGGTTTATCAGTCCCTGGAAGCATATTCTGGTCGATGAATTTCAGGATATTTCTCCTCAGCGTGCCGCCTTGTTGGCCTCGCTACGCAAGCAAAACTCGCAGACTACGCTGTTTGCCGTAGGCGATGACTGGCAGGCCATTTACCGGTTTAGCGGGGCGCAACTTTCGCTGACCACGGCATTCCAGCAAAACTTTGGCGAGGGCGATCGCTGTAATCTGGATACGACTTACCGTTTCAATAGCCGTATTGGTGAAGTCGCAAATCAGTTTATTCAACAGAATCCCCATCAGCTTACGAAACCGCTCAACAGCCTGATGACAGGGGATAAAAAAGCCGTTACCTTGCTTGATGAAAACCAGTTGGATCTGTTGCTGGATAAACTGTCGGGTTTTGTGAAAACAGAAGAGAGAATTCTGGTCCTGGCGCGATACCATCATCTGAAACCGGCCAGTCTGGAGAAAGCGGCTACCCGCTGGCCTAAGCTACAGCTGGATTTTATGACTATCCATGCCAGTAAAGGACAGCAAGCGGACTACGTTATTGTCGTCGGTCTTCATGAGGGTAATGATGGCTTTCCTGCGCCAGCCCGCGAGTCGATTATGGAAGAGGCGCTGCTCCCGGCGGTTGAAGATTTTCCGGATGCCGAAGAGCGAAGGTTACTGTATGTGGCACTAACGCGCGCACGTCACCGGGTGTGGTTGCTGTTCAATAAAGAAACACCATCGTGTTTTGTTGATGAGCTTAAGCGACTGGATGTCCCGGTGACGAGGAAACCCTGAAACGCAGGCGGTAGTTGCCGCCTGCCTGGGCATTATTTGAGGCGTTCTGCCAGATAACGGGCGTAATCCGGGATCAGTATGTCCGTCTCATCGTTGAAGTTTGGCGACTGGATAATAAAATCTGCCGTCGACACGTTGGTGGCGACCGGAATGTTCCAGACTGTGGCAAGGCGCAGCAGGGCTTTGACATCAGGATCGTGGGGAACGGCGTTGAGCGGATCCCAGAAGAAGATCAGCACATCTATTTTCCCTTCTGAAATCAGCGCGCCCACCTGCTGATCACCCCCCATTGGACCGCTCAGCATTGCGTTGACGTCCATTCCTGTCGCGCGTTGAATTAAGTTCCCTGTTGTTCCCGTGGCATACAGAACGTGTTTTTCCAGTAACGGCTGGTGGCGTTCCACCCAGCTCATCAACATATTTTTACAGTGATCGTGTGCCACCAGCGCAATATGCTTACGCGCTGGCAATGTGCGAGTCGTTAATTCCATAGTACAGCTCCCAAGTTAACCTTGTTACAGAGTACTGGAAGCACTTGACGCTGCAAGAGAAAGACAAAAAAAATGCGTCTGTGAACATAAATGTCATGAAGAAGGCTGTTTCTGGGCCCATTGCAGAAAGTTACTTCGCGTTTGGGCGTCGGCCTGCTCAAACCAAAATTTTAATCGTTGCTCGGTCAGCGTTTGCGACTGAGGCGGCACCCGATCCAGTTCAGACACCCCAGAAAGCAGCGAGCTGTCGTCGGCCATCATGGTGGCGAATTGTGGCAATGACGCATGTTTAGCCGCTTTGTTATAGCGTTCAGTTTCCATTTCATAATCCACGATTTTCGCCGTGGAGGTGATTGACAGAATATCCAGCTTAACGGGGATGGGCATGGCGTCCCCATCCAGCAGTTCCACACGCGGTGCATCATCGAAATGTGATGCGTCCCGCTCATTGTTCAGACGCGGAAGGTGAAAATTAACCTGGCTGACGAGCTGGGTATCAAAGCTGATAACCAGCGGAGGGGAAATATACAGACGTTCTTCGTGGCTGGACAGGCGAAGGGTTTTTTCTACGCGAAATACAAGCTGGTGCCGACCATTTTCTAGCTCAATACTGTCGGCGCCACGCAGTAATGAGCTGGAGACTTTTTTTCCATCCAGCACCAGAAGATCAATTTCACTCGACAGACGCAAAGAGGTGGCAAAAACAGTTACCGGCAAACACAGAGCAATCAAGGCTGTCATAATGCCGGCTTTCATAGGTTTCTCCTGTCCAGAAAATATCTGCATCAGATGTATCTAATTTTTTCACTGGTCACGTTTACTAACATATAGACATATTTTTGAGTTTAGCTCTCATGCGCCAGTATGGGATGAATGGTTGCAAGGCCAGGTTTGTCGTACACTTTGTTAAACAGCCTGGAGGAAGACGATGAAAGAGACCGATATTGCTGGCATTTTGACATCTACCCGTACGATTGCACTGGTTGGTGCAAGCGATAAACCCGATCGTCCAAGCTATCGGGTAATGAAGTATTTACTCGATCAGGGCTATCACGTTATCCCCGTTTCGCCAAAAGTTGCCGGGAAAACGCTGTTGGGGCAGCAGGGGTACGCGACGCTGGCGGATGTGCCGGAGAAAGTGGATATGGTTGATGTCTTTCGTAATTCTGAAGCGGCGTGGGGCGTTGCTCAGGAGGCTATCGCCATCGGTGCGAAGACCTTATGGATGCAGCTTGGCGTAATTAACGAGCAGGCAGCCGTACTGGCACGTGACGCGGGGCTGGCGGTGGTCATGGATCGCTGTCCGGCGATTGAGATCCCGCGGCTGGGACTGGCGAAGTAAGGTTGTGTTGTTGCCTTAGGCACGTTGCTCATCCGGCCCGTGTTGCTGGGCGGATGAGCAGCATAAACCCGATACGCGAATTGCCATCGGGCTTGTGTTCGCATCAATTACGCAGACGCGGAGCCTGAAGCTGTTTACGGATTGTTCGCGCCAGTTCATCCATCGACGGTTGCTCCGGATGTTCTTCCTGTAGCTCGCCACTCAGCTGTGCTTCGGCCAGATACGTATGCACCGGCAGACCATTATCGTCTTCCATCACCACGTGATACCAGGGAGCGGCGCGAAGTTCGTCGTTAACCGCCAGCTCATCGGCTGACGGTTCATCAAGCGAATATTCCGGGTCGATATCCACGACCACTCCGAGGTAACCTAACAGGGAATGGCGGACCTGCTGGCCGATACCGAATTTGCTGGCAATCATAGTCACCTCCCGGGAAATAGATACCCTCTATGTAAGGGTAATATTCCACTTTTCAAGTTACATGATGCGACAGGCAAACCCTTTCAGATACAGCCCTTCCGGGTAGGTAGCGATCACCGGGTGATCGGCGGCCTGACGGAACTGCTCTATAAATTGTACATCACGACCAGCATCTATTGCGGCATCAGCGATGATTTTCTGAAATAAATCGGTGGTCATCAGACCGGAGCAGGAGAATGTCAGCAATACGCCGCCGGGGTTGAGCAACTGAATAGCCAGCATATTGATGTCCTTATAGCCGCGGCAGGCGCCCATTAACTGGCTTTTGTTTTCGACGAACTTCGGCGGATCCATCACAATGACATCAAATTTCTCACCGCGATCGCGATAAGCGCGCAGCAGTTTGAATACGTCATCACGCACAAATTCGGCTTTGCTCAGATCCAGCTTGTTCAGTTCCACGTTCTGGCGGGCAATATCAAGCGCTTCCTGAGAGGTATCGACGCTGACCACCTGACGGCATCCGCCCATTAATGCCGAGACCGCAAAGCCGCCGGTATAAGAGAAACAGTTCAGAACCCGTTGATTTTCTACATAACGGCGCGTGGCCAGACGGCTGTCGCGTTGATCAAGGTAATAACCGGTTTTGTGACCGTGCTGAATATCAACCAGCAGCTTCATCCCGTGCTCTTCGATAGGCAGCAGGGCTGGCGGCAGTTCGCCCGTTACTGGCCCTTGGGTCAGCTCCATACCTTCTTTTTTACGCACGGCCACGTCGCTACGGTCATAAATAGCGCAGTCCGGGAACACAACTTGCAGAGCGCTAATCAGCGCGGCGCGTTGATATTCAGCACCGGCGCTGAGCAGTTGCAATACCAGAAAGTTGCCGAAGCGGTCAATGGTGATGCCCGGCAGACCATCGGACTCTCCTGCAATCAGACGATAGCTGTTCAACCCGTCTTTTTTCGCCAGCCAGTCGCGCCATGTTTGCGCCTGTTGCAGACGACGGGTGAAGAAATCAATATCGATGGATTCAGACTTGTCGAATGTCCAGACGCGGGCACGGATCTGCGACGCAGGTGAGTACGCGCCGCGTGCTAACCATTTACCCTGATGGTCAACAATATCGATGGTTTCACCGAGGTTGGCTTTACCTTCCATACGTGCGACAGCACCGGAAAATACCCACGGATGGCGGCGCAGTAATGATTTATCGCGCCCTTTGGCTAACACTAAACGAGGATAATGTGGAATTGTAGATTCAGTCATGCGGAGCAACCTCTCACAAACAGTGACGCGGGCTGGAGTAAAGTACCAACCTGAAACCATTAAAATAAAATGGCGCGTAGAGTAGCACAGATGATGAGGTCAATCATCAGCGTATGGCGCTGGGCGTTTCGGCACAAAACGCTATCACAGAGGCACAGTTTCTTTTATACCCACCGTTTACATTGCTATTTCTTAATCAGAAAAAGGAAATGTAATGAAAGCTGTCTACTCTCTGGCTACCGCCGCTATTGTCGCGTTGAGTTTTGATGCCTCTGCCGCCTCGACATTTCGCCTCAGCAGCGCCGATATACCCGCTAACCTGCAATTAACGCAAAAACAAGTGTTTAAGGGGTTTGGCTGCAGTGGCGACAATATTTCCCCGCAGCTGAGCTGGCAAAATCCGCCAACTGATGCCAAAAGTTTTGCCATTACGCTGTTTGATCCTGATGCGCCAACGGGAAGCGGCTGGTGGCACTGGACCATCGTAAATATTCCGGCTCAGGTCCATACGCTTCCTGGCGGAGCCAGCATGGATAAGTTACCCGCTGGAGCAGTTCAGGGACGCAATGATTTCGGTTATGCTGGATTTGGCGGCGCCTGTCCACCACCGGGCGATAAACCTCATCGCTATCAGTTTACCGTGTGGGCGTTAAATACCGACGCGTTGCCAATTGACAGTAACGCCAGCGGTGCGCTGGTCGGTTTTATGCTGAACAGCCACGTGATTGCCAAAGCGGAATTAACCGCCACTTACGCAAGAAAATAAAGAGGATAAACTGGTGCAGGATGTCCATTTTCGCCATAACAACCTTACCACCGCCGAGGTGCGTTCCGGCCATCTGCACCGCCTGCACCAGGTTAAACTGTTTTCTGCTGCTATTTGCCATATTACGCAGGGAAGTAAGGTCATTATTCAGGATGACAATCGTCTGGTTGCAGGGCCGGGTGAGCTGATTATCATCCCGGCGAATACGCCTCTGGAGATTATTAATCAGCCGGAGCAGGGAGCATTTCGTTCGGATTTGCTGTTGCTGTCGGCGAGCATCATTAGCACGTTTAAAAATAACTGGGTCAAGGATTTCCCTCCGGCAAAATTGACGTCGCTATGCACGCCCATGAGTAACGGACTGGCATTTATGTGGGAAAGCCTGCTGGACGCTGTACGCCAGGACTTACCTGCAAAATTGCAGGAGCATCAGGCGATGGGATTATTGCTGGCGCTACTGCATGATGGTGTGGCGGGGCCGCTGCTTATCGAGCGACGGTTTAATCTGACTGAACAGGTGCGACAACTTATTATGTTATCCCCTGCTAAGCTATGGACAGCTCAGGAGATTGCCGGTCACTTGTCCATCGGTACTTCAACATTACGCCGACGATTACAGATGGAATCGCAGAGTTACCGGCAGATAGTCGAAGAGGTGCGCATGTCCTGCGCGCTCTCTCAACTACAATCGACCACGCTGCCGATTGGCGAAATTGCGTTACGCTGTGGCTATCTGTCAGGCTCACGATTTACCGCAAGATTCCGCCAGCATTACGGATGCCTGCCGAAACAGGTGCGCTAAGGCCTTGTAACTGTTCCTTCATTTATGTTGATTAGGAGAACCGCAATGTCGAAAGTCTGCATAATCGCCTGGGTCTATGGTCGGGTTCAGGGGGTAGGATTTCGCTACACCACGCAACATGAAGCGCAACGACTGGGATTGACCGGATACGCTAAAAATATGGATGATGGCAGCGTAGAGGTTGTCGCCTGCGGCGAAAGCGAACGGGTTGAACAGCTAATGAAGTGGTTAAAAGCCGGAGGGCCGAGCAGCGCCAGGGTAGAACGGGTTCTCAGTGAACCACACCGCCCTGGCGACGAGCTAAAGGGATTTAGTATCCGCTATTAAATACATTTGACCGGTTTCGGCAGGCCGGCAATTTTAGTCGCCTGCTTGGCCGGACCTTTTGGGAACAGACGGTAAAGATAACGGCTGTTGCCTTTCTCTTCGCCAAACTTGTTGGCCATCGCTTTTACCAGCATGCGGATAGCGGGGGAAGTATTAAACTCCAGATAAAACTCGCGTACGAAACGCACCACTTCCCAGTGTTCAGGGGAGAGGTCGATACCTTCGTTTTCGGCGATTTTCTCCGCCAGCGGCTCGCTCCACAGCGTGGTATCTTTCAGATAGCCTTCGCTATCGGTCTCAATTTCCTGGCCTGCAAAAATGAACATAGTGCTCTGTCGATAAAGTAAAAACCGCCCCTAGTCTAGCAAATAAGGGGCGGCGTGAGAAACCTTGCCCTACAGAAGAAGCTGTAGCAGATTGTTGGCATTAAGCTTCTTCAGCGCGTTACATTTATACGTCGATACCTGCTTTTCGCTAATCTGCGTCATATGTGCAACATGTTTTACCGATTGTCCGTTAACCAGCCTGTCGAGAACATTGAACTCCATGCCTGTCAGACAACAGTTCAGGCTGCGTACCCGACGGGGCTCTTTTGCGAACATATACGCCGCATCCACGACGGCAATTCGGTCATCAATGATATACAAGGTCAGCGTGGTAAAACGCTTTCGCAAATGCGTTGCCAGTGCCCAGCCTTTTTCATTGCACACCAGATAAACGGTTCCCTCCCAGCACCTGGCCTCCAGTTGCAGCAGAATGTCGACCAGCGCCAGATGCGTTCTCGTGACGGAAAAGCGGCAACGTACAACGAGGGTGTCGCAGGCCAGCAGCGAACGACGCCACTTTACCGTGCCGCACTTCACCTGAGTCGGCGCGTTACGACGCAGAAGGGCATAGCGCAACCCTTCGGCATAAAAACGATTATTATCAAGAATGACGTAATTCACGGCGGCCTCTTTATAACGTACTGGGCGTGTAAATAATGCGTAGCGTACCGGTGTAATCCCCGGCATTTTTGCTGCTGGCGGCAAAGGCAGGCGTTTTCAGGATAATAGGGGCGGGTACGCACAGTACGCCCTCGCGCCCGCCGGGCAGCACGACCTGACGCAGATACTGTGGATCGTTGGTGCCTTGCCAGACCACGGTTTTACCGTTAGCGACAGTTTCGGTTGCGCCAGTGATGGGATTGGTGACAAAGACCTGATAGTCGAGACGATCCCGCGCATCGGTCTGACTTCCGCCACGTCGCCGGATTGAAAACGCGCCTTCGGCACGGCCTGAAGCGTTGAGCTCGTTGTCCTCAAACCGCAGATAAGTGCGAGTGCTGGTACTGTTTTTTCCGTCGTACAAGCACATATCCAGCGTGTTTTCCCCCTGGATCTCGCTGCCGCCGGGCCGCCCCGGGAAGTTGGTCAGGTTGAGGTTAACGATAGGCGTTGAGTGTGGAAATGCGGGCAGATAAATCTGCTGATTACCCGGATCGACCACCTCAATGCGAATATTTGCCTGCCAGTTGGCGATGGTGAGATAGCCAGGACATCCGACATTCACGTCATTGAAGTTCCCGCTACAGTCGGCGCTCTCCCATTGACGCAGGTTCTGCTTCAGGGTGGCGGTCCAGATGCCCGGTAGGGTGAGCTTATCCAGTTCGCTTTTCACAATATAGAAATCGAAGTAGGGTTCTCTGTTCCAGGCTGCAATAGTAGTTGTCCCCCCCGCGACAAAACTGGCAAAGGTAAAGACTTTGTTACTGATAAACAGGTAGTGATCGCCATACACCTGGATATCTACTGTTTTGCGGGTAAGGGCATGTGTAAAACGTAAATTGATGGCATAAGGCGCGGCCGGGTTCGCCGAGAACCACACCGGGGCGGTCATACAGGCGCCATAGGTGGTATCGGTACGGGATAAGCAGGTCAAGGTATTGCGTCCCCACTTTTGCGGATCGGCGGCATCATAGCCGCCTGATTCATGAAGCCAGATATCGAAACGCGCGGGTGGTGCCATGCGATCGTAGCTTATACCGACGCTGGAGTTTCTTCCGGCCGGGGCGCCGGCCAGCGTCTGGCCAGCCCACAGGAGCAGGAAAAGTAAAATAATAAGGCTTTTGTTCACATCACTTCCCTTTAGTGAGGTTGTCTGCGTTCATGGCAGTCGGGCCGGTCGGCACGCTACGTCCGGCGAGCATTAGCTGCGCCTGTTGCTGGACCGTATCCGGCAGGGCAGAGAAGGTTAATTCCCGGCAAGGGATCGACCCGACATAACGCACGACGTCGCGCATACTCTTCACGTTTAGCGCGCACTGATAAAACTGCTGCTGACGCACCAGGTAGAGGTTATGCAGCAGAGCGTTGCTTTGGGCGCTAAACCCGCCGTTGCCAAGGTCGCTCCAGCCGTTTACGTTCAGGGGCACGCCGCCAATAAACGGCGAATGTTGTTCGTCGGTTAACTGGCCGAGCCATGTGTAGCTTGCGGTGGTTTGCACGTGCCGACGGAGCAGTTTGCCTGGCACCATAAACAATGTTCTGCTGCCGGAACCTTGTGTGATTTCACTGCTGGCACCTCGGGAGACATCCAGCGATTCGTTAATCGTCAACGTCGTCTGCTGATAGCCAGGCACGGCGAAGAGGGCGCGGCTATTGCCTGGGATATCTGCGCTGCCGCCGTTATCCAGCGACACAGCGACGCGCGGATCCTGGGAATCTTCCGGCGTGGCAACGTTAACCGCGATGGCTGAAGCAGGGCGTCCGTCGCTCCAACGGCCCAGCCACAGGCCAGAGCGAGATAGCGCGAGCGTTGAACTGTAATTGCCGCTGCTGCTCAACGTATGACGCCCATCCTGACGATCCCAGGCGTCGCTGACGGTCAGACTACCGTTGCCATAGCGTCCGCCCTGGCGCGTATAGGCAGAGGTATTGAGCGAATCGCTGTTAATGCCTGACGCGCTCAGTCCATACTCATTTTCACCACGTGCATCGGCATACCAGTTGTGCGCCACGTTGTAGCTCAGCTGGTTTTTTTCATGCTGCTGGTGCTGCCACGTCGCGCCCAGCGAGGTATAACTCGTCGCATCGCCCTGACGGTTATGCGCCATTGACAGGCTTACGCTCAGGTAGCCGCCTTTATCCCTACCTGCGCGGGAGTCATCGTTTCGCATGAAAAGGTTAATGCTGCTGTTGATGTTCAGGCCGCGAGCGTTGAAAGCTGTACTTAAGCCGCCCTGCCAGGCCCGCGTGCGCGAGCGGGTCATATAAACCGACTCCCATGGCAAGCCCGCATCGTGGCGATCGTCACTGTCCGGGAGTTCCCGACGAGCAACGTAACGTCCTTCGTTGCGGTTATCTGAATACCCCAGACTCGCGTACCAGGTGCCGACAGGGACGGAGAACATGACCGACAGGCTTCGGTAACAGCCATTCACGGCGTCAAACCCTGCGCTTCGGGTATTGCAGTTTTCTGCTGATAACGCGTTGCGATAGAAGCTCAGTGAAAAACCGTCGTTATAGCTGATTTGCTGAATATTTCCGCGTTGACCTTCGCTGCCGTATAGGTAGCTAAAGCGGGTACTTAGCACGCCATCGATCGGGCCGGTGTTGAAACCACGGCTCCAGTCGAGCGCATTTTCCAGAAAACGCTGGTTTTTTTTTATTGTTGCGCCGCTGGTCAGCGCCAGCGTCGGAGTGACAGGCAGGCGGATGCCCGCTTGCGCGACCGCGCTGCGTTCGTCGTTTTGATCGTTATTGTCAGTTTCGCCTGCCTGCAGGAACCACTCGACGCGATCGAAAGGTGTAATGCCGGTTCGGGTAAACGGTACCTGCTCGGTGCGCGTCAGCCGGTTATTTTCATAGACGGACAACGTCACGGTATAGCTCCCGTCCGGGAACGAACGGGTGTCCAGGGTTTGCGCCCCGGCATTCAGATAAAAACTGGCCAGCAGTTGATTACCCCGGCGGGCGTCGATACGCGCATCATGAGAAAGCAATACGGTGATAGGCGTACCCTTTGACTGCTGAACCGGATTGATCCATGCCCTTGTTGAGCCTGTGCGCAAGCCGCGAATTTTACCCAGCGGCAGTTGGCTGAGATTGATATTCCCGCCGGCATTGCTGAACAGATCGCGAGTGTCCATCTCGCCCAACTGAACATAGTATTGGCGCCAGATATCCTGACGAAACCAGGCATTGTTGACGGTTATCTCCTGTTGCTGCTGGTGCTTCGAACGTTGCCCCATCCAGGTCCAGTCGAGGTTAAAGTAGCCGTCCTGGGTGAGTGCCAGCGCGCCATTGCCCTGAACGGTGGCTGACTGGTAATCCCTGTCGGCAACAAAATTGATATTCTGCTGATGGATTAACGCATTCTCGGTGTCCTGCGTGGGCTGATACCACTGGCTTTCAGTGGTTTGTTTAGGCAGAAATTTCTTGTCGAAAAAAAGATTAATACGGGCGTTATTTTCATCATAGATAATGGCCGCGCGCTGGGTATCAAGGTAATCGCATCCCGTTGCGGAGCCATTGCTGCTGCATGCCAGATTGCCGTTACGGGCCAGTGGAACGGCCAGGGCTGCAGACACGGTGGCAACGAGGGCAGGATCGTCATTAAACTGCCGTTTGATGGCCGTGACCACGGTTTCAGGCGCGACAAAACTTACTGTTTCAAGCGTGATATCCGTTTCAAAAAGGCCAAGCGACTCGCCATAGAGATTGACTTCTGTCCACAGGCGCTGTGTTTTCGCCAGATCTTCAAAACCTGCCGGGACGGCCATCTCTGCGCAGGCGAGTTGGATGGATGCGGGTAACAAAGCAACTAAGAGGAGAGTATTTCTGTGAAACGCCATGACCGAGCCTCGACATCATCCTGACGTCAGAGGGTGGGCACCCTCTGACGTTATTCCTTAGGTACTGTGGTGTTACGCACCGCCTTCCGTGGTTGTCGCCTGCGTCAGCATCAGGCTGACAACGCCGCTGTACTGACCGGTTTTCAGAATGCCTTTAGTGGTTTGCGAAATGGTCAGCGGCAGTACTGCGGAACCGTTTTCAATGCTGCCAGGGAACAGTTCAGTTCCGGTAAATTCAGCATCGGTGGTAGACAGTGTTTTATCACCCAGAATGACCGTCATCGGTACAATCTGGTCACCATCCGTGTTGGTGAGTTTTGCCGCACTAACGAGGCGCACTTTGACGTTGCTGGTGGCGGAGTTAGACCACACCTTGGTGTTAAGACGGTAGCTTTCCAGACCACGACCAGGCAGGTACTGCATGTCGATGCTGGCCGGCAGCGGCGTGTTATCGGCCTGGGTCATATCCAACTGTGAGTCAACGCTGGCGTTAACGGTAATATCTTTTTGAATTGCCAGCGCGCTAAAGGACGAGGTCATCGCGGCAACGATCATCAGAGGTTTAATATACTTACGCATTGATATCTCCATATTTACAAATGAGCACCTTGGCTCTTTCAACGAACTACGTGGGTTTTTACTGTGATGTCGTGTTATTGCACGACGGGTAAGTCAGCTTCTTCAGCGGTTTTATTTACCCAGTTGAAGTAGCGGAATTTATATTTCTGGCCATGGCTCATTGTGAGTGTTTTTAATTTCCGTTCAGTGTCCGGATAAATCGTCGCGTCTTCTTTTATCCATTTACACGATGAATTTGCATCACAAATACCAATCTCTCTGAGCGGTACACGCAGCGTGCCATTGTTTTTTAACGTCCCGCGGCGAGGGTCGAACGACAGTGAAATTACGTTTTCTTCTGGAGCAATATGGACCAGTGCGCCCCAAATCACGTTGACGCCCAATGTTGCCATCGCGGCAGGGCTTTCAGCCTTGCCCGGAATAATGCTGTCAGGTTGTTTTACCCCTTCAAAATAGACGCGCCAGGTGGTCTCTTTTTTCGGAGGCATAAGCGATACCAGACGAACTACGCGCATCGCGCCGGCCGCGAGGGCAAATTTTTCGGGCGTAACCACCACGCCATCTTCTTTCCATGACGCCACATCAATTTCTTTTTCCTGAGCCGTGCCGGGATTAAGAATTTTCTTTTGCCTCACCCGAATGAACTGAATATCATCCGTTTTTGAAGCCACCTTAATTTGCGCCGCACCGGAACTGTCTACATTCAGTTCCATGGGATACACGCTCATATTGGCCATTGTCATTTCTGAGAAAAATGGCAATGACAGCGCGGCGACATAAAAGGCGGTTGTCATGCTCACTCTTTTTTTCTGTTTCACAATCAGTCTGCCTGCTCTGAGTTTAAAGGCGGCGCGTTAACACCAGGACACCGTCTGCTTTCGTATCGCTTCAGGGCAGGGAAACTTTAACCAGAACAGCGGTTTGTGAAAATTTGTATTAGTTAACTCGTTATATACAGTTTTTTATCCTGCTTTTTTGGCTTTAAGGTTGTATAGTTAAGCGAAAATACCGCGGCCAAGGATGGGAAGAAAATTCCTTCTGATGAAAAAACAAGCAGATCAGGAGGTGGTTTTCATGTCGATGTACCAGGGAATAAAAAGCATGCGGTTACAGCCGAGAATAAAAGATGTTTTTTATATGCAATAATTCGTTGTTATTTGATCCTGAAGCACATGCAATAAGCCTTGTTGGACAACCTGAGACTGTATTAACACTTTCGGCGCCAGCCGTTCGTCTTTTACAGGAATTTATTAAACACCGAGGACGCGACCTGAGCCGGGAGGAATTGATCACTCGCGTATGGGAAGAGTTTGGCTTTACGCCATCCGGAAATAATCTTAATAAAGCGGTAAGCGAACTGCGTAAAAGCTTCCAGTCTCTGGGAGAGGGGCACGAATTTATCGTCACTGTCCCGCGCTATGGATTCCGTTTTGATGCCGATGTGATTTTTCAGCCTGGTGAGAACATTCAAGCCGCTGAGCCGCAATCCCCTTCCATGCAACCAGACATACAGCCCCGGCGCACTTATCTGAAAAGGTGGTTGATTATAGCGACATTGATCGTCGCAGCGTTGGGGGCGGGCATTTACCTTAGCCGTCCGCAGGAGATAACCGTTCCGGCGAAATTAAAGCAGGTCGAGGAAAAAATCGCACGTTGTAGTGTCTGGATTATCAACGATCATGGACGACCGTTAGTGCTCTCGAAATTAGCTGAGCGACTGGAGGCCAATAACGTGGCTTGTGAGCGCGAGGAGTACGATATTTATTATTTCAGCGCTCGTTTTTCGCTCGCCACCGCCGATGAAATGTTCATCGGTGCCTGCCCGGTCAGTAAAACCAGCCTGTGCAAGACTATTCGCTATAAAAGTGGGGCCGAAAAATGAAAATAAGGCTTCTTTTTGGATTGGGCGGTGCTGTGGTTGGCGGCGCGCTGGCGCTGTTTTACTATTGCGGCGCGGTCGGCAAAAGCGATGTGCTGGCCTGCAGCACTGAATTTAACTTTACGCGCAATGAGGGAAAAACAAGTGAAGTGAAGGTCAATACCATTGCCCAGTTCTATTTTCATCGGGACGGTACAGGCTTGACCACCTACAAAGGTGCAGCAAGAGCTGGGGGGCAAAATTTGATTATTGACAGGGATGTAGACTTTACGTGGGAGCGGCGGGACGATGACAACGTCATTGTATTGAGTTACACCAAAACCTGGCGTCGACACAATGACAACACCCCCGATGCCCAGTGGGGAAGCTTTGCCTGGCCGACCGCTCGCTACTACCTGACGATTTCTGAACTTTCACCCGCCGTGTGGCTGATTCAGGACCGGCGTTATCCTACCTATATCTGCCGGAGTGAATAAGGTATAAAAAAAGAGAATGCCAATGGCATTCTCTTTTTTCGTATCAGTGATGCTGCTTAATCGCGGCTGGCGAAGCCCAGAATGCTCAGCAGGCTGACGAAGATATTGTACAGCGAAACGTACAGGCTAACAGTGGCGCGGATGTAGTTGGTTTCACCGCCACGGATGATATTGCTGGTTTCAAACAGGATTGCGCCTGAAGAAATCAGAATAAACACCGCGCTGATCGCCAGATGCAGTGCCGGCAGTTGCAGGAAGATATTCGCAACCATACCGATCAGCACAACCACGATACCTGCCATCAGCATCCCGCCGAGGAAGGACATATCTTTCCGTGTGGTCAGCACATACGCAGAGCAACTGAAGAAGACCAGCGCCGTACCACCCAGCGCCATGCCGATAACGTCACCCATCCCTGCAGACAGGTAGGTATTCAGAATTGGCCCCAGAATGTAGCCCAGGAAGCCGGTAAAAGCGAAAGCTGACAGAATACCAACGGGTTTATCCGCCGTTTTGTAGGTCAGGAACATCAGACCATACATACCCACCAGCGTCAGGATCAGTCCCGGAGAAGGCAGCATCAGCACCGTACTGGCGGTCGCGGTGATCGCCGAAAACGCCAGCGTCAGGCTGAGCAGGAAATAGGTGTTGCGCAGCACCTTATGTGTGCTGAGTAGCGATGTACGATCGCGCGAAGAACTAATAATACGATCCATGAGTCACTCTCTTATGACAGATGTAATTAATGATGAAGGATAATGAAATCAAGGGGAATGACACAGCGGTTTTACCCATCTTTACGCAGTTTAACCCGCCAGGCTTAAGCATATTATTTCAGCAAAAGCTCCCGAATCAGATGTTAGCACTGTATGTGTAAAAATGCCTGTTAGATATCGGCCAGGTTACTGAAAAATATTGCGTAATTCCCGTTTCTCTCTGACAGTGACAGCGGTGTCATCATAAACAGAGCAATAAGGTAAAGGGAATGACTCAAGATAAAACGAAGAGATTTACATTTACGCTGTTGGCTGTCTGTTTGATGTCGGTAAACGGCGCGGCGAGGGCGGCAAATGTTCCGGCAGGAACAGTACTTGCAGAAAAACAGGAACTGGTCAGAAACAACGGCAGCGAACCGGCGTCGTTGGATCCGCATAAAGTCGAAAGCAACGTGGAGTTTAATTTAATCAGCGATATGTTCGACGGACTGGTAGCGGTTAAGCCGGATGGGTCTATTGAACCCCGTCTTGCCGCCTCCTGGGAGAATAAAGGTAACACCGTCTGGACCTTTCATTTACGTCCGGGCATAACCTGGTCGGATGGATCGGCTATCACCGCACAGGATGTCGTCTGGAGCTGGCAGCGCCTGGTCTCGCCGCAAACGGCTTCACCATATGCCTCGTATCTGGGCAATATGCACGTGGCGAACGCGGTCGATATTGCTCAGGGTAACAAAGATCCCGCTACGCTAGGGGTCAAGGCCCTGGATGATACCACGCTGGAAATTACCTTAACGCAACCGACAGCGGCATTTTTGGCGATGCTGGCGCACCCGTCGTTGGTCCCGCTCGATAAAGTGCTGATTGGCCGTTTTGGCGATAAGTGGACCCGCCCAGAGCATATTGTCAGCAGCGGAGCGTACAAATTATCGCAGTGGGTGGTCAATGAGCGCATCGTTGCCGAGCGTAACCCGCATTACTGGGACGATCGGCACACGGTCATTAATAAAGTCACTTACCTGCCTATTAGTTCAGAGTCTGCTGACGTGAACCGCTATAAGGCGGGTGAGATTGACATTGTGTATAGCGTACCGGTCAATCAGTTTGCACAGTTGAAAAAGACCATGGGCGATGAACTCCATGTCTCGCCTCAGCTTTCAACCTATTACTATCAGTTCAATACGACCAGAGCGCCCTTTAATGACCCGCGCGTGCGTCGGGCGCTGAATATGGCGTTGGATAAAGACATCATTGCGCAAAAGGTGATGGGCCAGGGGCAACGTGCGGCGTGGGTTATCAGCCAGCCTGAAATAGGTGGGGTACAACTGCATGCGCCAGAGTATGCGTCGTGGCCACTCGACAAACGCATTGCTGAAGCTAAAAAACTGCTCACGGAGGCCGGGTATGGTCCTGACCATCCGCTGAGCTTAAATCTGCTCTACAACACCTTCGAAACGCACCAGCGTATTGCGATTGCCGCATCGTCAATGTGGAAGAAAAATCTTGGCGTTGAGGTGAAGCTGCAAAATCAGGAATGGAAAACCATGCTGGATACTATGCACACCGGTAATTTTGACATTGTGCGCTATGCGTGGATAGCCGACTATGACGATGCCTCTAGTTTCCTCAATATTTTCCGCACCGGGGACAGTGAGAATACCACCGGGTACAGTAGCCCCGCCTTTGATGAAGCGATGCATAATGCAGCGAAAGCAAGTTCACTGGAAGAGCGAGGTAAAGACTACCAGCAGGCTGAAGATCTGTTAGGTGAGGATGTACCTGCTATTCCGATTTATCACTATGTTCGCACTCATCTGGTGAAGCCGTGGGTAGGAGGATTTGCGCCGGATAACCGCGGAAATTACTACACCAAAGATATGTACATCAAAAAACATTAAGCGTGGTAGCCGCTATTTGTGCTGAATAAATGGCCAATTTGTTTTTATTTCAGTCGATTAACACTATTTTGGCTGTTTTTCAGGCAAACGAACACATTGGTACTTTACAGGTCCGTTCGGGATGTTTATAGTGCGCCTCATTGGAAGCGTGGCCGAGCGGTTGAAGGCACCGGTCTTGAAAACCGGCGACCCGAAAGGGTTCTAGAGTTCGAATCTCTACGCTTCCGCCAAACATGAAAAGGGGTTACCGAAAGGTAACCCCTTTTTGCTTATAAGGGAAATGCGAAAACTGTTACTGTGAGAGTTGGTAATGTTACGTCGCCTGGAATTGGTAACTGAAGGGCCTAACCGAGTAACCATCATACTTACCACTTCAGCCCAGGCGAGCTCTGGGTAACTTCTTTTTCGCTGGATATGATTGCTGCTGACTCTTCGAAAATAAAGCCCTCAACATTAAGTGTGAGGGCTGGTAATAATTAATTGTTATATTTTCCTAAAAACACGATGGCGTTATTGTCCGAAATGAATAATGTATAATATTCATTTGATGATACCGGCTTAATACCTTTTTTTATCATATCAGATAGTCTATTTTTGTTTTCTTGCTCATCCCCATAACCATGAAGGGTTTGCGTGAACCCTTTGTTGACCAATTGATATGACGCTAAAAACTCAGTGGCGGGAAAAACGAAATAGCCTATAAGTGGTTTATTATCTATTAATAATTTTGCTCTTTCATTTTTATTCAATTGGCCTACAGTACCAATGGAAGCGATGTCTTTATGAGTGGCAATGTCTTGCGCAATCATGTTAAAAACAAAATCTTCATATTCTTGTTGTGACTTCATAGCGTTGCTTAATTGAGCGCTAAAAGCAAGCGAAGCAATGACTGGGATCAGTGCAGCGTATTTAAAACGAGGAGCGAAACGCATAATCGGTATAGCAATTATAACCAGTATAACTGAAAACGAGACTAAAGTACGGGGAAGTACTGGTGCGTCCTGAAGTAATAATGTTGGTCCCATAAGTGAAATAATGAATATTAAAAAGGAGATAGCGCCATACAAAATAAATGTTGCTATTTGCTTAATATTAGTACGGTAAGCAATGAGCATAAACACGCAACTGATAAGTATTGGGATTGCGAAGTAAATGTAAACCGGGTGATAGAGATAAGAAAGAACCATTTCTTTTAAGGCAATTAATGTTTTGGCTAGATGCTCCAATCCACTCTGGTCTGGATGTATTAATTCTGCTCGAGAGTTATTTTTGGGCGAAAAGAAAAGCATATAGATAAGAAAAAATGATATGAATAAAATTGTTTTCTTGCATAAGAAAAATATCGATTCCTTGATCTTTATATCTTTTTTTGTTGCGATGATGATTACATCAATTGCAAGCAAGCCAATAAAAATATTGGCACATGGTTGATATAAGGTTAAAGATAATACGCCAGTTACTAATTTTGTTGCAATCTCTATCCTCTGGTTTTTATTTTTATAGGTATATGCAATCACCGCAAGGAAAAAGGCAATCGACATTCCGAGACTATCATATCTGTACGCAATATTCTGCAAAATGAATGGATTGAATATTAAAAGTGCTGCCACCATGTTTGCGTTCGAAATGTCTGATTTAAACAGGTGCTTACTGAGCGCAAGCGAAGATGCACCTAAGAAAATACATGATGCGAGCATTGTATAAGGAAACAGGTCAAGGTTATAGTGCCCACTGGCAGAAAAAAACCTTGTTAAAATATCTGCAAAAGGTCGACCTAAACCACGCCAGCCGTAATATCCAGTTATAGATCTATCTAAGTCATCTCTATAATATATGCCTGCCTGGATTAAGGGATAGATAAACAACAGGGCTAATCCTGAGTAAATAAACAATGCTTTTTTATCGTATCTGGAGAACATTTTAAATCCTGTCTTGTTTTTTAACTATATAGCGTGGCCGTTGTTTGGTTTCGATGTAGATTCTACCTATGTACTCACCGAGCACACCGATACCAATTAACTGAATCCCACCCAGGAAAAGGATTGAAACAATAATAGATGGGTATCCCGCAACCGGATTTCCCCAAAAAATCTTGTCTATAATCATCCATGCACCGAACAAGAAGGATACGGCGGCTACAAAAAAACCAATGTAGGTCCATATCCGCAATGGAAACGTTGAAAAACTGGTAATACCCTCCAGGGCAAGATTCCACAATTTCCAGCCATTAAATTTTGATTTACCAGCAATGCGTCCTGCTCGTGTGTACTCAACAACATCAATACTGCCACCGACCCAGCTAAGCACACCTTTCATAAAGAGATTACGTTCCGGCATAAGTTTGATGTTATCAACTACATCGCGGGACATAAGTCTAAAGTCACCAACGTTTTCTTCGATCTTCGGATCGCTTATTTTATTGTGTAATTTATAGAACCACTCAGCGGTTTTACGCTTCAGTTTTCCATCCGTGGAGCGGTCTGCACGCTTAGCCAGCACAATATCTGCGCCCGCAAGCCACTTATCGACCATCAATGGAATTATTTCGATTGGATCCTGTAGGTCAACATCGATCGGAATAACTGCTTCACCAGAGGAACGCTCAAGGCCTGCAAAAATTGCTGGTTCTTTTCCAAAGTTGCGCGTAAATGAAATGGGGACGACGAGCTT